>CAZZIT010000126.1:0-6693 GCA_964654365.1 uncultured archaeon | reverse complement strand
GGGCATCCTGCACTACCACGAGTCTACACCGTTGAAGGTGCTTGATAGACCTCTGGAAAGAGTGCGGAGAGCGAGCAGAAGGCTTGGAAAAGAATGCAAAATACTTGACTTCCGGAGGGTAAAGAATTACGCTCCCGGGGTTGTGCACGTCGTGGTCGATGCACTAATTTACTGAATCTCCCTCTGTGCCGTTATCATCTTGTGGTTCAGAACGCCCCTC
Source organism: uncultured archaeon (assembly GCA_964654365.1). Taxonomy (GTDB): domain Archaea; phylum Halobacteriota; class Archaeoglobi; order Archaeoglobales; family Archaeoglobaceae; genus WYZ-LMO2. The sequence continues at coordinate 6,473 of CAZZIT010000126.1, read as the reverse complement.
GTTGCAGAAATTCTGTCAACGAGCTTCTTTATCTCCTCCATGTTGCCCTTAACAACTATGATCTCGAGACACTGGTCTTCGCTGATGTGTATGTGCATGTTCGATGAGATTATGTTTGAAAACTGGTGCTGGAGCGAGATGATCGCATCGCTCACACCTTTCACGTGGTGGTCGTAAACAACTACGAGAACTCCGATAACGTCTCCCTTTTCGCTTTCGAGCCATTTGTAATCAGCGATGTATCCGCGGATGGCATCTCTTATTGCCTCACTCCTTGAAGAGTAGCCGCGATTTTTTATTATCCTGTCGAAATCATCCAAGAGATTTTTCGGCAGGCTGACTCCTATTCTCGTTATACCTTCCTCCATGAGAATTGGCTCACGTTTAATTATAAAAACATATCTCTACTCCATGACGCGAATAACCTCGCCCATCCCCTTGCTCCTGCCCTCCCTGAATATGAATTTCTGACCCTCGAAAACACAGTAGGGATGGTACTTGAACCTTATTCGAACCCTGTCCCTATCTCCCGACTTTAAATAACCTTTTTCAATAGATTTAAAGGTAACTGTTTCCGCTATTGTCTCTGAGTGCAGCACGGGCTCGTATCCTGGCTTTATTAGTGTTGGATGGGTGAAAACGTAGACTTCAGCCTCGAATTCTCTAACAGCTCGCGGAAGCTTCTTGCTGATCACCATTCCCCTTCGGATTTCTTCAAACTTGACTCCTTTAAGTGCTATTCCCACTATGTCGCCGCACTTTGTCTTGCTTATCCTGTAGTGGTGCATTTCTATGCTCATCACCTTCACCTGCTTGAAGCTAAAGTCGTCGAAGGGACCCAAAAATACATCCTCACCCTCCCTGAGCTCCCCAGACTTAACGCTCCCGCTAACAACTACTCCAACGCCAGTAACTTTGTAAACTTTGTCGATGTACATCAGGAACTCCTTTTCCGCAGTATACCTTTTTGGGAGCCTGTAGAGAAGTTCTTCAAGGAGATCGTAGCCTTCAAGCGTCACTGCAGAAGTTTCTACTACAGGAACGATATAGCTGTTATCAGCCATGAATTTAGAAGCCCTGAGGACATCCTTACGATCCTTTAAAGGGAAGGGTATTCTTCCAACAGATCTCAGAAGGTTCGAAACTTGCGACAAAACCTCTCTAACCCTCTCCGTGCTCGCCATGTCTATCTTCGTTATCGCAACGATAACTGGTAGCTCCATGGCAAGGAGTATTCCTAGGTGTTCTCTTGTCGTCCTCATGACTCCGTCATTCGCAGCAACCACGAGCAGTCCGTAGTCTATTTTTTGCCCGAGAAGGCCGCGAATCGTGGTCCTGAGCCACGGCTCATGACCGACAGTATCAACAAAGCTCACGAGTTTATCCGCCCTTTCAACTATTCTCGCCTTCTCCTCTTTGCTCATCGGATTCTTCAGCCTTAGAATTTTTCCATCTTTAAACCCCAGAACGGCGAAACTCAGCTCCGCACTAAGCCCGCGCTCTATCTCATGCTTCAGAACATCGAGAAATATCCTCGTTGCTCCATCACCGTCGTCGGGAATCCCTGTAATAAGAGAACCAACGAGCGTCGATTTTCCGTGATCCACGTGTCCAGCTGTGCCTACGAGGATGTGCTCCTTGGGGTTCGATTTTATTATCTCAGCGACGCCAACATACCTGCCTTCGATGCTATATTTTTCTATGCTTCCGATTTCTGCCTCGATTTCCTTCGCAATCTTTTTCAGAACCTCAACGGTCTCGTTAAACCTCTGCTCGTCTAAGCCCTTAACAACACCCGAATCGGAGACCCCGATGACGTAGTAAGCCTTTCCCCTGCCCATTATAACTCTGTGGTTCATCTGGCATGCGAGTTGCCTGAAGCGACTCTCTCTTAAATGGATCGAGCTCAGATACTCCTTAAACTCAACATTCTCTCCTTCGCCCTTCTCCACGAGGGTCGTTAACTTCTCCACGAATCGTGTGATGGTTCGAAGATTTAATCCTTTTGACCTCTTTTTAATAAAAAGCCGAGGGAGATATATTTATCTTCAGCGAATTGATTTTATGAGAGCTAGCTGGAAAGGTTCGATAAGCTTCGGCTTGGTCTCGATTCCTGTTAAGGCCTACAACACCGCGGTGCCGAAGGAGATAAAGTTCACCCTTCTCCACTCGAAGGATGGCGGAAGGATCAGGTATAAGAAGTACTGCGAGAAGTGCGGAAAAGAAGTCGAGGACGAGGAAATAACGAGAGGTTACGAAATCTCTAAGAACGAATACGTCATCCTTACGGACGAGGATCTGGAAAAAATACCCCTGAAGAGCACCAAGAGCATTGATATAAGGCAGTTTTTTGAACCATCCGAGCTTGGGATCATCTATTACAGCCAGTTCTACTACCTGGTCCCCGACAAAGGGGCGGAGAAGGCATACTATTTGCTCAAAGAGGCAATGAGAGAGACGAAGCTGATGGGAATAGGCAAGATCGCGACAAGAGGTAGGGAGGGGCTTGTGGCCTTAAGGGAATTCGACGGAGGAATTCTGCTCGGAAATCTTCACTACATCGATGAAATCAGAAGCCCGAAGGAAATAGCAGGGTGGGGCGTAGAGGCGGAGATAAGCAAAGAGGAACTCGAACTTGCTGTAAAGCTCATTCTTGCAATGAAAAAGCCGTTAAAGCTTGAAGAGTTCAGAAATGAATATAAAGAGGCGCTCATGAAGCTGATAGAAGCTAAGCTCGCCGGCAGAGAAGTTCTCGTAACTGAGGAAATTCCTACTGCTAGATCGCTGATGGAAGCCCTCAAAGCGAGCCTTGAGGCTGTGAAATGAACTGGTTTGAGGAGAGGATAAAGCCAATGCTTGGAGTCAGGGGAAAACCCTTCAGCAGTCAAGATTATTTTTTCGAGATAAAGTGGGATGGAACGAGGGCGATATCCTTCGTGGATCTTGAAAACGAAAGGTTTAGGATCCAGAACAGGAGATTAGTGGAGATAGCCTACAGGTATCCGGAGCTCGAGCTCTTGGACTTCGTGTCAGAAAATGCCGTGCTCGATGGAGAGATCGTAGTCTTTGAGGGCAGCAGACCCTCTTTCTACTTGCTTCAGCAGAGAGAACACGTCGAGAGCAAGTTCAAAGCATCCATTTTGGCAAAGAGAATTCCAGCCAACTACTTCGTTTTCGACGTTCTCTACACTGAGAAGAAAGGCTGGCTTTTCGAAACTCCACTGAAGAAGAGAAAGGAGATACTTGCGCAAATCTGTTCAGAAACGAAGAGAATAGCCCTTGTAGATTACCTGGAAGGAAGAGGGGAGGAACTTTACGAGAAGGTTACCAAGGCTGGAATAGAGGGTATAATGGCGAAGAAAAGATTCAGCCCCTATGTCCAGGGAAGAAGAACGGATTTCTGGGTTAAGATCAAGAAGAGGAACTCAGGCGACTTCATAATAGTTGGCTGGCTTGAGGGAGAGGGGGAAAGAGCTGAGACCTTTGGCTCCCTAATCTTGGCATTGAAATCTAAGGACGGTTATGTGCACGTCGGGCAGGTTGGCACAGGCTTCGATCGTGAATTTTTGCAATGGTTCTCAAGGAAGCTGAAAGAGATCGAGATAAAGGTGCCCTATTTCCAGATAGAAGCTCGTAGAGCCGTGCACTGGTGCAGGGCGATTTACGTCTGCGAGGTTGAATTCCTTGAGCTCACTGCAGATCTAAAACTCAGAGCCCCAGTTTTTCTAAGGCTGAGAGACGACAAATCACCAGAAGACTGCAGGCTGGAGGAATTTTTAATAGATTTTAATAATCAGCACACAACGAGCCCCATAGAGAAAAATTTAAATCCAGATGAAGACATCTCTGCACAACGCCAAAAGCGAAGGCTGTTGTGAGAGCATGATGCTGGAGAAACTCGAAGAGAGAATGGCAGAGCTCGAAAAGGAATTGAAGGAGCTCACAAAGAGGAGGGACGAACTGAACCAGCTTGCAAAGGATTCAGCGAAGAAGAGAGATGAGCTGAACAAAGAGGTGAAGGAGCTGGTTGAAAAGGTCAAGGAGCTCAGAGCGAGGAGAGATGAGCTGAACAACAAGACGAAGGAGCTAAAGGCCAAAAAGACCGAGCTCTACGAGGAGATAGACAGGCTATACAAGGAAGTTGACAGGCTTAGAAAGAAGATCGATCAGGGCGGGAGACCTCTCGGAGAGATCGAGATGGAGATCAGAAGGCTGGAATTCAAGCAGCAGACAACCGTGATGAGCATAGAAAAGGAGAGGGCGATAGTAGAAAGAATATCGAAGCTTAAGAAGGAGCTTGAAGAAAGAAAGGCGCAGCTCGAGCAGCATGAGGAGTTCAGGAGGTTAATAGCCCGGATCAGGGAACTAAAGGATAAAGTCAGAGAGATAACGAACGAGATGAAAGCTATAAGCGATGAGGCTGACAAGTATCACGAAGAGCTGATGAAAACCGTGAAAGAACTGGATGAAAAGAGAAAGCTCGCCGATGAGATGCATGCAAGGTTTTCTGAAAGCAAGAAGGAAGCCGACAAATGTCACGCGGAGGCTCTCAGAAGGAGAAAGGATATAAAGGATCTCGAGAAGGTAATAAAGGCGCTCAAGTCGAAGCAATACAAGAGCAAGGAGCAGATCGAAAGGGAAGAGCTATTGAAGAGGGCAAAGGAGATCTACGAGATGTTTAAGAGGGGAGAAAAGATAGATACAGAGGATTTGCTCATTCTCCAAAGGGCTGGGCTGATCTGAAGTTGTATCCAATTTTTAAAGCCCTGAGGTTTAGTTCTGGATTTACAATTGTTTCCTTTATCACTTCCTCGACATGCTCAAGGCTGAAGGGGAGATCGAGAATGGACAACATCATTCCAACGATTACAACATTCGCCGCAACAATGTCTCCTGCTTTCTCCGCTATTTCAGAGGCATTCACGACGTGAATTCTATTCGTGATCTTCCTAAGGCTTTCGATTATCTCCTCCATATGTGGATATCTCGCGACTCCAACTGTAACGGAAGGTGGAACTATTTTCCTTGAGTTCAGAATGATTGTCGAGTTTTCATTCAAATACCTCGAGTATCTTAGAGCTTCCGATGGCTCAAGAGCTAGCACTATGTCTGCACCGCAGTCGGGAATTAGAGGGGACATCACGTCACCGATGCGGACGTGAACCTCAACGCTGCCACCTCTTTGAGCCATTCCGTGCGTTTCAGCAACGAGAACATTCATTCCGGCTTTCATTGCTGCTCTCGCTATTAGATGCGCGGTTGTAAGAGCACCTTGGCCTCCAACTCCGACAACGAGAATGTTTAGTTCCATGAAACCTCGCTGCGATCAGGATTTAAAAAATGCTCGAAAGCCTTGGAACGGTATCTGACATTCCTTTCTCATCACTTTTCTGCAAGGCTCACTTTTCAAGTTCTTTTAGCGTTTTTATTAAGATCTGGAACCCTCTTTAGAACCCTTTCCCCGAATTCGATATTTTACTGAACCTATTGGTCCCCGCAAAGCGATTACCTTTGCAGCTTCATTTCCGCTGAATTTGCATTTCCTGTTTTATAAAACACATACGAGACATCTCCAGCGCCCACAGCAGACATCAAAGCCAACCCTATCTAAGATTTTTCAAAATGCAGGGTATGGTGAAATCCCGATGGATCTACTTTCGAGGAATTGAGAGAAGTCAGAGTAAGTTGCAACGGATGAATAAAGAATTTAGGGCGCTTTTCCAAAATCTGAAGGTTATCAGAAGGGCGCTATAGGAAGAAGTTAGAAAGAAAGCCCTTTAAGAGCTTGAAGCCAGGCTAAAAAGCTATCAGAAAAGCTGGAAAAAATTGGAGAGGAGATCTTAAGGCTGATAAAGTAGGACAGAGAAAGATGAAGTTTTTCTTTGCAATTGCCATTCTGAATTTGATTAAAAGGGAAAACAAGAGGTTTTTCTTGACAGAATAACGCTCGAAGTGCCCTTTACGAGTGCCTGAACGCGATATTGAAGGAGTTCTTCCTCCTGAAGAATAGACAAAGAAACTGCCTTCTAGTTTGCCAGAATTGCAGGCGAAGTAATTGCTGCGATGCAGGTTGTTTCTGCGAGCCTAGAATGAGATCCCTGACTTCGCGGCAGAGAACGGAATAATGGCATACGATGCATCCTATGTTGTGATGGCGATAAAGAAGGGGGCAACATTTGTTACCGATGATGAAAAACTGAATCGGATAGCCTCGAATTACCTCAAGGCAATTTCGAGCAGAAATGTTCAGATTTATTTAAATCCCATCCTGGTCTGATTTCAACAACTTGAAGACGTCTAACAACTTTTTTTCTTGTAGGACTTTCAATCGCATCTTGGTCTGATTTCAACAAGCTGAACAAGCTTGAAAACACAATAAACAAGATTGACTTTCAATCCCATCCTGGTCTGATTTCAACCGCCTTCGAGAGTTTTGACGTATCTAGCACCGCAAAACTTTCAATCCCATCTTG
>CAZZIT010000125.1:0-1951 GCA_964654365.1 uncultured archaeon | reverse complement strand
CGCCGAAACTACTGCAGCAGTTGGTCGACGCTGGTTATCTTGGAGACCCAAGCGTAAAGCCCGGGAGCAAGGGAGGGGTTTACGAGTTTTACGGACAGGAAAGGGCAACTCAGCTGCTGAAGAGGCTGGGAATCCGATAGGCCCGAAAATTTTTTAACGTTTCTGCAAATTTTTTTCGTGTTCGGAGCTTATAGGCTGAGAGATCTTTCAATAGAAGTTCTGAATCTGAGGATCTGTGTTGAGAGAGATAACGGCTGTTTTCGCTACATACGCTCCCTTGATGATTCAAGGGTCGAAAAGGTACTCTTCGAAGATGCAGAGGTTCATGTAAATCCAGTGGAGCCCGTGAATCTGCCCAAAAAAATAACGAACTATCTCTACATCAGCTTTCGCAAACCCGTTCTGATTTCCCCAGGAGAGGCTGCAACCTTCTATCTAACCTTCCCGATCGAAATTGGAGTCATTCTGGCCGAAGAGGGCATATATGAGGATATAGACGTCTTCAGCTTTGTCAGGCCCAAATACGCACTTTACGGTGATCCCAAGGGAGGCGTGATCGGAAGATACTGGGAGAGCGACGTCTTTACGAGAATTCCTGAACTGGATCCAATGAGAGAGGGTGTCCTGGAGCTAAGGGCTACGAACCTTTCGAACAAGTGGTGCGAGATATCGAAAGCGGTTTTCGACGTTTACGGCATGAAGGTCTACTACAATGAGCATGCGGTCTCCAGCATAGCCGAGATGAGGGTGCATTCGCAGCGCATGGCGGATACTTCCTTCATCGACAAACCTCTTTTTGAGGGAATGAGGAGGGCAATCGAACTTTACACTGCAAGGGCTTTGCCCATGCTGGCAACGAAATTCACGATGGAGTGGGGGGTATGATCGTCGAGGTGATAAACTGGGCCATTAGTGCAGTTGAATACGAGGTTTACGAGGGCGTAACGATCAGGGACCTCATAGTGGTCTTCTTAATCCTGTTCATAGCTTTCCTGATAGCCAAGATAATTGCAATGAGCCTCAGAAGGTCCTTAGCAGACAAGATGAGGAAAGACCAGCTCGAAATCCTCATCAAGTTCGTATATGCAGTGGTTATGCTCATCGCCATTGTAACTGTAACGCCCATCCTTGGCCTGAATCTCACAGGTCTTCTGGTCGCTGGAGGAATTGCGGGTATAGCAATCGGTTTTGCAAGCCAGAAGGTCGTTTCAAATCTGCTTTCAGGACTCTTCCTGATCGCCGAAAGACCCCTGAAGATAGGAGACCAGATAGTCGTAGGAAACGTCGCTGGATTCGTGGAGGACATGAACGTGATGTCGACGATTGTCAGAACCTACGACGGGCTCTACGTTAGAATCCCCAACGAAACGCTGTTCACCTCGAACATAACGAATCCTGTTGCGAACGCTGCAAGGAGATTTGAGTACACAATAAGCATCCGATACTCCGATGACGCTGAGAAGGCCATCCAGATAATAAAAGATGTCATTGAAGCGCACCCATTCGCCCTCAAGATTCCACCGCCAAGGGTTTTCGTGGACAGCCTTGGAGACAGCGGGGTGAACATAATTGCAAGGATATGGGCTCCATCAAGCGAATGGATGGATGTGAAGATGGATCTGCTGTGGAAGATAAAGGTGGAACTGGAGAAGAACGGGATTCAGATTCCATTCCCGCAGAGGGTTGTTTGGTTCGGAAAGGAGCTTCAGGAAAGCAATCAAGGAAGTTGAAAAGTAGAGGGATTTTGATTTTCCCACGGGATATCTAATCCTTCCTTTCCTCAACTATCCTTATTTTTGCCTGTTTCAAAGCTTCAAGCACTTTATCCTCGTATTCCTGCTCGGATATCTCTCCATTACTCGCCAAAACTTCTATTTGGAGGTTATTGAACTTTTGTCCTAAATATTGCAGCAGCTTTGCGAAATCTGAAAACTTCCCTCGCGGAATTTCA
>CAZZIT010000124.1:0-16985 GCA_964654365.1 uncultured archaeon | reverse complement strand
CAAGACCAGAAAAATTCCCGTTTTTGCGGTTGAGGGAAATCACGATAAGAGCGTCAGGGAAATGTCGGCCTACCATCTTCTTGAGAGTCTTGAGCTTCTGAACGTTCTCGGTTTAAGAAGGGAAAGAGTTGAGGGGGATTTCGTAACGAGTTTTCGTGCGGAAAACCTCTACATTACAAAGGGAGTCTTTAGGGATGTCGAGATCGTTGGAGACAGACATAGAACGAAATGGCAGCTGGAAAAAATCCTTCCACACCTGAAAGGGGAAGGAAAAACGATCTTGGTGCTTCATCAGACTGTGAAGGAGGCTGTGGACGTGGATTTGAACATCGCTTGGGATCTCACTGCAGACCAGCTGCCTCCCGCTGAATACTACGCAATGGGCCACGTGCATCTTCGGAGGGAGATGAGGGTCGGAAATGCATTCTTGGCATACCCTGGTTCCATAGAGCGCTACGACGCCCGTGAGGCATCGCACTTCATTCATTTCGGCGAAAGGCTCGAGATCAGGGAAGGGGAGAGGAAGGGATTCTACATCGTCGAAGACTTCAGGCCGAAATTCGTTGCCGTTGAGACAAGGGACCTTTACAGCATTTCTGTGGAGGATGAAAAAGTTGAAGGATTGGAGATAAAGTTTCTTTCGGCACTTGAACTTGTTAAAGAGAGCGGAATAGTTGTGGCTAAGCTTTATTGCGGTGAAAACGTTGATCAGAAGAAGTTCGGAGATATGGCGTTGGAAAGGGCAAAGTATGCGGAGATCAGCTTTAGAAGGAAAGATATTGGTGAAATTGTGGAAGCGAAGCCAGAAAGAGAGTTCTTCACAGACTTCGAGCTCAAGTTACTCGAGATACTTAAGGAGGATGACGAAATTAGCATTAAATCTGCTCTAAAGCTCGTGAGGGAGCATTACTCGCTCGATCTCAGGAAGGATGAAATGGATCGGGAGGCTGGAAAGGCTGAAGGGGAGCCGTTGCAGGAAAAGGTTCCCGAAAAGAAAGTGGAGGAAAAGGGTAGGAAGCTTAAAACCCTGCTGGATTTCGTATGATCGTGAAGGAGGTCCTTCTCAAAAATTTTAAGTCTCACAGGAATACAAAGGTGACCTTTGAGAGAGGAATAAACCTGATCGCTGGAAGAAACGGAGCTGGAAAGAGCTCGATTCTCGAGGCAATCTTGGTTGCACTCTACGGAGTCAGGCAGGGATACGCAAGGAAGTCGGATCTGCTCCAGATCGGAGCGAATGAGTATTCCATTGAGATCTTATTCGAGTTGGGGAACAGAGAATACAGGATCGTCAGGAGGAGTGGCGGAAATTCGGAACTCATAGGCGATGGGAGGATCGAGGGGGAGCAGAAGATCAACGAATGGGTCGAGAAGAATCTCGCACCATTCCACGTGTTCACCGGAGCGATATACGTCAGGCAGGGGGAGATCGAGACGATAATATCTGACGAGGCAGGAAGGGAGAAGATAATAAGAAAGATCACGAGGATAGAGGACTACGAAAACGCGTGGAAGAACCTCGGAGCCGTGATCAAGGAGCTGGAAAATGAGATGAGGCTTTACTCGGAAGTTCTTAGGCAGAAGGAAGAATGTGAGAGGAGACTTGATGAGAAAACCTCGGAGGCGAAGAAGATTGAGGATGAGATCGGAGACTGTGAGAGAAGGCTGATAGAGCTCAGAAAGTCACTGGAAAAGATTTCCTCAGAGAAGAGGATATTTGACGGACTAAAGGACGAGATCGGAAGAAAAAACACCGAAATTCTCAAGATCGAGGCCGATGTAAGGGGTCTGGCCGAGAGAATTGAACTGCTGAAGAGGCAAGGAGCCGAGACAGAGCAGAGGATTCTCTCTCTTTCTGAAAGTCTGAGAAGACTTGAAACCGTTGAAAGAGATGCAGGGAGATATTCGGAGCTTTCTGAGTTCTACAAGTCATTCACGAGGGAGATTCAGGAAGCCGAAGCAAAGTTGAGAGACCTCGAACTCGAGAGGGAGAGATTGAGCGCTGAACTGAAAAGATGCGAGGAAGAGAAGGGGAACCTCGAGAGGATAAGAAAAGAGATCGAAGAAACCGAGAATAGAATGCATTCTTTGGCTGATGCAGCCGATAAATGGCAAAAAGTCAGGCTGAAGGTTGAGAGAAAGGCAGAGATTGAGAAAATTCTTTCCCAGAAAAACCTGAGCCCTGAGAAGGTGGAGGTGGCGTTTTCAAAGATTCAGAAGGCAAGGGAACTGGACAGAGCCCTCAAAGAGGAATTCGAAAGGCTCAGCGCTCGAAAGGGCTCGCTGCTTTCAGAAGAAAAAAGGCTGGCCGAGGTACTCGAGAAGCTGAATTCAGCCTTCGGAATCTGCCCGGTCTGCGGAAGAGAGCTTAAGGAAGAGCACAGGAAGGAGCTGCTGCAGAAGTATTCTGCAGAGCTCGAGGATGTGAGAGCGAAGCTGAGGGGGATCGAGGAGAAGGAGTTCAAGCTCAGAGAGGAAAGAAAAAAGGTTGAAGATGCCCTTGCAAAGCAGGATTCGGTTCTGAAATATCGTCAGATTTCCGAAGAATTCAGAAAGATCACTGAGGAGCTGAAAGACCTCGATTTAGAGAGGCTGAGGAGACTGAGCGATGAGTTTGATAAGCTGAAGAGCAGGAAGGAATTTTTAAGGGAGAGCGAGGCGAAGTCGGTGAAAGCTTTGCAGAACTACGATCAGCTCGTTGAAAAACTCGAAAACATCAAAATCAGGCAAGCCGAGGCCGAGAAGAGAAGGCAGCAGCTTCTCAGTGGTTTGAAGGAGAGGGGATTTTCCAGCATTGAGGAGCTCGAAGGGGAAATAGCGGAACTGAAGAAGAGCTATGAGGAGTGGATTGAGCTTCGAAGAGCCAGAGAAGAGCTTGAAAACGCAAAAAAGAAGCTTGCAGATTTGAATGAGGAAATTGAAATGCTTGAAAAGGCTTTAAAGGTTAAAAATGTGGAGCTTGAGGAAGGAAGAAAGCTCCTGAGTGAACTGGCGGCGAGGTATGACGAGAGGAGACACGCAGAGCTTGAAAGGCTTGAAAGGGAGGAACTGAGGGAGATAGCAGGAATCGAGGAGAGAGTGAAGGTGCTGAAAAAGACCTTGGAAGGCATTCTCGCCGACAGAAAATACCTGGAGAAGCAGCTTGAAACGATCAGAGAGGCAGAGAGGAGAGCTAAGGCGATTGAAAGGGCATTACCGGAGCTAAACAAGATCAGAGAAAAGTTCGCCAGCTACAAGAACATCGTGGCGGAAAATGCCCTGAAAGAAGTTGAGAGGTATGCGAGCGAGATCTTCGAGGAGTTCACGGAGGGAAAGTATTCGGGAATAAAGCTCAGAAGGATCGTCGATTACGGAAAAGAAAGGCTTAGGATATTCGTTATCCATCAGGGTGAGGAGAGAGAGACCAGTTTCCTGAGCGGAGGTGAACTCGTTTCTCTGGGAATAGCCTTTAGGCTTGCTTTGTCCATGTTTGAAGCGAGGGGAAGGATTCCGTTGCTCATAATGGACGAGCCAACGCCATTCCTCGATGAGGAGAGGAGAAGAAAGCTCGTAGACATCACCCTGAACTACCTGAGGAGGATTCCACAGGTCATCATCGTATCGCATGACGAGGAGCTCAAGGATGCTGCTGACAAGGTCATAGCCCTTGAATACCGCGGAGGTGTTTCTTTTGTGGCTTCTCAGTGACGAGATCCTTGAAAAGATCTCAAGGGATCTTTCTGAGCTTTACGAAAGGGCTGAAAGGGCGGCTGAAAGAATTGAGGGAAAGTGGATCGAGATGCCTGAGAGCATAGAATGCTCTGCGTGCGGTGTTGACGGGAGCAGAGGAGTCGAAAGGCTCTCTGGCGCGGTTCTTTACTCGATCTCCGCAGTTAGCGTGGGAGATGAGATAAGGGAAATGGGAGAGATAACGACGCTTCGACCCCACACGAACGTAGAGGAGCGTATAAGGCTTCACATGCACACTTCCGAATTCAGGCTCGGGAGCCTTGCCGAGGATGAGCTCGTTCTCATTGATGGCAGTTTGCGCGGTGCATTCGTCCGTCCTGCTGCCTTTACAGACGACCCATCAAAGCTCAGGGAATGCTACGAGCTTGAATGCTTTGTGGAGGATTTTCTCGAAGTGCTCGACAGGCAAATCGAAGTACTGGAAACGGATCTCAGGACGGGAATGGCAAAGAAAAACTACCTGCTGACCAGGGAAGAGCTCTTCAGGCGGATGGAAGAGGGTTACAGGAGGGGAAAGGGAAGCATTGAAGACCTGATGATACTATTCGAATACATCGAGTACCTACACGCCCTTAATAGACTGCTTGAAAAGAACGCGGTTTTCTTCGCAAAGACCTTTTACACGCATGAATTCGACGAGGAGGTCACAGACGTTGCAGTTCTGCACCTTTCCTCGCTCAAGCAATTTGGCTGTGCTAAACAGGCATACTTCCCCTTCAGAGCGAGGATTAATAAGACGCTGCCATGGTTCGTGAAGGAGTTCAGGGATCGCTTCGAAAATCTGTTCAAAGACTTCAATTCAGCATTTGTCAGATTCGAAGAGGGTGGAAACATTTACATGATCGAAACCCCTCTGAAGATAGACGACGAGCTAATCGGGAAGCTGAAAAGCCTCGAGGTTCACGGCTATCCCTTACCTCTAATCCACGCCCACAGGCTCGCCAAGATCAAGAGGGCGGAGATGAAGAAGGCCATGGAAAGCCTGTTCGCATCCGTCGAAAGCAGGTTCGATTTCCTTTTAAGAAGTGGCAGGGATGTCATCGAGGGCTAAGTTTTTAATATAGCCTGTGGAGTGGGGATCATGGATGAATTCGAAGAAGAAGTCAGGGGCATTTTCGACGAGAAGTTCATCGAGAAGGCGAAAAATCTGAAGAGAGCCGGGCACATATTCAACCCGGTATTTTACGTCTTCTTCACAAGACTCGTCGAGCTCTCCGCGATTCTGCGGGACATCGTTCTCCCGAACAAATACGAGCTCGAGGAGCTCTTTGCAATGAGGCGGGACTTCATGCACATCGACTACAAGACGCTAAACGACCTTTTGAGGAGGGCATGGATTTACGAGAGAAGCAGAGGTGTTGAATTCCGTTTTAACAAGAACTCCGAGGACCTGCTTTACCTCCTTTACAGGATGGGGAAAATGCAGAACGAGATCGATGGAGCGATAATGAAGCATGCGGAATGGAGAAAGGATGCGCTCGTCGAACTCTACTTCACCCTCCTCAGGATCCTGATGGAGATCGAGGACAAGATTGTGCAAAGCATTCAGTCAGACTCCAAGCTTCCTTAGAACGCTTTCCTTTTTCTCTATCGCCTTTCTGAAGGCAATGTCGATCTTTCGCTTCATTTCCTCAAAATCCGCTGGCATCTCCTCTCCAACGAGCTTTTTAAGCGGAGTGTACGCCGACTCCCTGAACCTCGGCTTTATCGGCATCTTCTGCCCGCCATCGATGAGATATGCTCCCTCACCTTTTTCAACCCATCCAACCTCCTCTATCTTGACCTTGGCATCTTTAACGGCCTTTTTAACCCTTTCAGCAACGCTTTCGGGGCAAACGATCATTAGAGAATCCGTTGACACGCCTAAGAAATCGATTTGAAGCTCTTCCAGCATTTTCAGAACCCTTGGATTCACGCATTTCCTGAGCTTTTCGTAATCGAAAACTAGCGCTTTTCCCGAGACCTTCGAGATCTCCTCGGCATCTCCCCTGATCCCCCCATTCGTTACATCGCTCATGGAATGGATCTCGGGCAGGAGTCTTGTGGAAAATACTGCCCTCGCTGCCTTTATGAAGTCGAGGTTTATCGTCTCCTCGACAACTTCGTGCATGCCGTAGTAGATCGCGGTCGTAGCTATCGTTCCACCTCCAGCACCTTCGGTGAGAAGTATTACGTCCCCCTCTTTGATGTTTTTCCTCGGGGTAAGGTGAGTTGCGACACCAACACAGCCAACGCAGCCCGTCATGCGTTCTCCGATGACCATGTCACCCCCAATGCGCAGCGTGCTTCCGCTCACCAGCGGAACCTGCGTTGCTTCGCAAACTGTTGCGATGCCCGCGATGTGATCGAAGATCTTGCTCACGTCCCCGTCATCTGCGACGTGAATGTCAGAGAAAACAGCAACGGGTTCCGCGCCCTTGACGAGCACATCTCTCATCGCAGCCCTTGTTACGTGGAATCCGGCGATAAAAGGAAATTCGCTGAGCCTTGAATGCATCCCGTCAACGGCTACGGCGATGAAAATACCCCTGCTCTCCACGACTCCGGCGTCGTCGAGGTCCTTTGAGGAGAGAAGTGCTTTTACATTGCATATCTGACCGATCTTTGAGTGAACGTAAAAATCTCCGAGCCCTCGTGATCCAACCCCAAAGGTTCCCATGGTGACGCCGCTGCGATAATAATCCAGTATAGGCAAACTCTTCGAGTAAGCGTTTTTAACCTCGGCGATGATCGCTTTTGCCCACTTCCTTGCCCTTCCCTCATCCCATCCCTTTATCTCCCTGATCCTGAAAGTCAGCTTCCTCTCAACTTCATCCTCCCTTTCAATCTCCAGCAGCTTCCTCGCGTAACCTTCGAGGTCCATACTACCCCTCGCTTACAAGTATGACTCCGAGGACTATAAATGCTATTCCTGCGATCGTCTTTGGACTCAAGGGCTCGGATAGGAGCAGGAAGGAGAATAAAGCTGTGAACATCGGATAGATTGCAGTTATCGGAACGGTTCTGCTTGCTCCTACGGATTCGAGAGCGAGGTAGTAGAAGACCATCGCAAGGGCTCCGCCAATTGCGCCGGCGATGAGGAGCAAAACTGCTGCCTTCGCTTCAACCGCCAGACCCCCTCTGAGGACAGAAAGGATAAAAAGCATCGCGATCAGCGCTCCGAATGCTCTGATGGCGAGTGCAGCGTAAATTGGGGCTCCTGAAAGAAGCGCGTATCTGTCGAGTATCGGTGCAAATCCCCAGAGTACTGCAGAGATCAGTGCGAGAATCTCGCCTTTCATGGAAGGAGGTCATCGAAGGGTATAAAAATTTAAGATTGAAGCTCCAGCTCGGCCACCTTTTCCCAGTTTCTCTCGTCGAAGACCACAATCTTGGAGCCAACGACGTAGAGGAAGTCGTCGATGAACAGAGCCCTGAAACCCGATCCCGTGGCCTTTATAAGCTTTAACCCGTCCGTGTATGAGAAGATATAGCCGTTTCTCGCTGGAATGAAGAAGATCTGATGCTTTTCGTCAGCCAGGAATGCCCTGTGATTGCCGATCACCTCGCTATAGGATTCAGCGAGCAGGTATCTGTCGATTTCAACGGGATTCTCTGGATCGCTCACGTCGAAGAGCGACAGCTTAACCTTGCTTTCCTCCATACCGACACCGAGGATCATGTTCTCCCCGAGTGGGTGCAGGTATGAGGAGAAGCCGGGTATCTTGAGCTCTCCCGCAATTTTCGGATTCTTAGGGTCGGAGAGATCGACAACGAAGAAGGGGTCGGTCTGCCTGAATGTGACAATATAGCCTTTCTCTCCAATAAATCGGACCGCGTAGATCCTTTCAGTCTCGCCAAAGCCCTTTACTGAGCCAATGGTCCTCAGCTGTGAGTCAAGAACGTAGAGGTCGTTCGAATTCCCGACTGTGGTGGCAACTCTCAGATTTCCTTCGTATTCGTCCATCGAGAACTGGTTCAAAAGCCTTCCGGGAACTTGGCCGGTTGCGACGATCTTCATATCTGGCGAGACCTTCCAAATGATGGTTCTCTCGAGTTCCCTCGCATTCTTTTCTGTATACTTTTCGAACCTATTGCTGAATTCGTTTTCGAATAAGATCCTTTCTTCGGGCCCCATTCCGAGCTTTAGTCTTCTCAGGAGGTCCAGTATCTCGACTTGTTTTGCTCTCTCACTCAGATCGTAGCTTGAGAGCTTTTTGAGCTTCTCTAAGAACCAGTCTGGGAAAAGATCGGTGTTTTCCGATGAAAACCTCAGCATGAGCTCTGAGTAATCAGTTGGAGTATAATATGCAACGTAAATGGCGTCTCTCGACATGTAAACGACGGAAGCGTAATTTCCGACAAATGAAATGCTTTCCTCGATCCTACCGCTTTCCGCGTCGAGTTTTAGAACCGTGTATATGCTCTCCACTGGTAGGGGCTTTACCGGATGGTAGATCCCACTGCATTCAACAACGTGAGAGACCCCGTTTACACTTAAAGGCACTATCGGGCAGGTTTCAGAATACTGGGATAAAATGAGGTATATTTTCCCTCCATACAGCCTTGCCGCCAAGATCGAGCCATTCAGATCCGCTGAGTATTTCTCCTTCAGGTCTTCTGTGCTGAATGCGCTTAGCCTGCTACTGCTGAGAATTATGAGGACATTTTCGAATAAAAGCATTTCTCCACTCTCATTAAGTTCTCCGACCTTTTTAAGCTCCTCCGGTGGAAATGCTTTGATCACCACAGTCTTTTGCTTGTAAAAAGGTGGCATTTTTCCTGAAAATTCGGGAATCCAGCGGTAAGCAGAGAGAAAAATTTTTTCTCCATCCGTTTTCACGATATCGGGCTCGTCTATACCGTAAACCTGGACGTTCGTCTGCGAAACCCTTTCAATCTCTCCCTTTTCCGAAATCGTTTCAACGCTTGGCGCTGGCTCCGGAAAGGACATCGTATCGAAGGGTTTAGCAAATCCTGTTAAATAGCCGCCCGCGCTAAGGTAGTTCCTGAATTCTTCTGGTGACGAAAAAGTCGCGAATTCCCTTTCTTCCATGTCCTCGAGGGTCTGAAGCAGAATGGGGGCTGAGATGGCGATAGCAATTGCGGCGATTACGAGCGATCTCATGAAAACAGTTCTCAGCCCCCAGATATATGCCTATTTGATTAGTTATAATTTATATTAAACTTGCATTAATTTGCATTTCACTTTTGAAATTTCAAAGCTAAGAGAATTCTTTTTATTTCCCGAGGCAAACTCTGTACATGGAGAGGGAAAAAATAAGTGTTGCAATGCTTGCGGTTTTTTCCTCTGTAATGCTAACCCACCGTTTTCTATCGCTATTCGAGGTTACGGACTACGTACTGCTCTTCTACTCCGCCCTGCTAACGGCCTCAATTTGCATTCTTCTCATCAGAAGATAGTCCTCGTCAGCCTTATCGTCTGGACCTCGCACTCCGAAAGTTCGTCCAGAACTCTCTTTATCTTTTCCGCACTTTCGGATATCATAAGGCAGGCTTTTTCAAGCCCGAGCTCATACTTCATTTCGAGTGCACCAAAGATCACGGCGAGCGGATTTCTCAACTTGTCCGAGAGATACTGAAACTGCTTAAGATTTTCCCTCACGGTTTTCAGCAGCTCTTCCTTCCTCTTTCTTACCTCGAGGTCCTCGATAGCCCTTCCAACAACCCTGAGGAGGTCCTGAAAGATCTGCCCGATTTCTTCGTCGTACTGATTTAGGAAAATATAAACAGACGAGTTTGCAGAAATCGGGGCAGTTATAAGCATTTCCTTTTCCACGAAGTTGAAGCTCTTCGGCTGATAGCGCAGATACTCGCAGTCCAGAACTCTTACCCCCTTCTTCATTCTGTAATATTCCCTCCCGTTGTCGATCACCACGATCGCCCTGCAGATTTCGAGCTCTCCGATCTCGTCGCACAGAAATCTCAGTATCTTCTCCCTGTTATCCAGAAGCCATACGTAGCTTGCGATTGTGAATGCCGTAAAGAGCAACTCTATCATGATTTCAGCCTTTTAGCTCTCTCAAGAATCTCCTTAAGCTCTGCCTCAAGTTCTTCAAGCACGAACTTTTGTCCCTTGAGGTCTCTAAGCAAATCGAGCTGCTCCTCCTCTTTCTTCTCGACTTCCCTGGCTAAGTCCTCAAGAAGTTTGTCTGAGTCATCGAATTCGACTTTTGTCTCTCCTGTCTGCTCGTTTTGTTCCAATTTCACTTCCTTTTCGATTTCTCCCATTTCTTCCAGGCCCTCGATTTTCGGAAGGGATAATTCATCCATTTTTGGCTCCGAAAAAATGCCTTGCGTGGAGTCATTTGCGGTAATGGTGAAAGCGTTTGAGGTTTGCATTTCCGAAAGTAGGTCATCCTTGATATCAAATTTCTTGGCAGCTTCTTCCGTTGCCTCATCAAGCTTAACGATCTTTTCCTTTCCACCCTCTGAAAGGACTTCCTCAAGCTTTTTGTCTATTTCCTTGAGCTTCTCCTCCCTCTTCTTTCTCGACAAATTAAGATTCAGCTTATTGAAGCTCACGGTTATCTTCTTCTTGGGCATGTACGGCACAAGAAGGACTACAGCAACAAAAATCAACCCCAATATCAGTTCTAACGGGATTTCATACATAAGAAATCACCCCCGCAACGACTTCGACAAACGAGGGCAATGTGAACGCCCATCTAACGACCTGGGGAACTACAATCATCAGAATTCCGGAGAGGAGGAATAATATTGAGCCGTAATAGAGGTAAAGGTATTTCCCCCCTCCCTTCACCATGTTCGAGACGACAACGTTCGCAACAGTTATTGAGAGTATTATGAAGAAAGTGTACTCAGCCAGAAGTTCGAGAGGAATTCCCGCGAAGATTCCGAGGTTTAGCCCCTGTAGCGGAACATTTCTGAATACATCCCCGCCGCCAGAGCCGATCTGCGAGGCGAACAGAGAGCCAAGGTATTCTGTGAATATTGAGAGGATCTGGGAGATGAAGAGCATTAGGGAAACCATGGCCAGATGGAGCGGTATTATCAGGTTTACGAATCCTGAGGCTATCAGATCTCTCTTCAGCCTTAGGAGAACCATCTCCAGGTTTGAGGAGCTGACTATCTCCCCTACGAGATCAGCATCACCTCCAAGATCGACGGCGTCGTTGAATATTGGAGTGAGCTTCTCTATCAGATAGCTCCCGCTTTCCCCAATGAACTTCTCCCAGCATAGCTTCGGATCAAGCCCCAAAGAAAGCCTTCTCTGGAGTTCCAGAGCAAGCTCTTTCAGCTCTCCGAGGTTCTTCTGGTCTATTCTCCTGATTGCTTCTGCAATAGATACTCCTGCTCCGCCTTTTATCGCTCCGAGGCTTCTGATGAAGCTCGTGAAGGCCTCATCCCTCCTGCTTATCTTTTTGTCATCCACTTTTGCGAGTATTCCCACTGGAAGCAAGGTGAGCCCGAGAGCTATGAAACCGTATCCTGCGATTTCGTAATTACCTGTGAACAGAGGAACCACGGCCAAGAAGATGAATAGCATTATTCCCGTGGGAATCAGCAGCATCGAAAACTTAGATGCTAATGCCTGCTCTCTGGACTTTATCCTGTGGCTGTGAACCTTTCTGTCTTTTGGAACCGCCTTGAAGATCATGATCACTCCAAAGAGGCATATGAGGAAGGTTCCAAACGCACTGGCGTATAACGTTTGACCCGGATCTCCCACGCTGTAAATGATGACCGAAAGTAGAACGACGACCGATATCAGCGATGCGGAGACGAGCAGTGACGTGTAAGCGTCGCTCCACTTCCTCAGACTTTCAAGGCTTCTGTCGTATTCGTCCTTTCTTACGGTCTTGAATGCCTTCCATTCCCTTTCAAGAAACTCTCTGTCAGGTTCTCCCGCGGAGATCGCATTTGCAAGCCTGTTGAAAAGTTTCTTCACCCTTTCAGCCTTTATCTTCTCTGCCACGAGTTCGCATGCTGTAGCGTAGTCGTAATGCCATTTCTGTGCAAGATCGCGGACCATTCTGAAATACTTGCTCGGCGCATACTTCGTCTCAGCAGCCATCGTGAATATCTTGTCCCGGCTGAGGTGGGCTGTGGACAGAGAGCTCATGTAGGTGAGGAGGAAAAGCAGGTCGTTGTCGGACAGCATCTCCTCCCTGAGCTTTCTCAGCTTTTCAATGAATGGGAACCTGAATTTAAATGCTGGAGCCCTTGCGGTTTCGAACATAGTCACACCTTCATTGAAAGTATTCCGCTCTTCGTGATCTTCGATATCGTTTTGAAGAATTCGTAGAAGTCAACTATTCCCTGTTCATGCAGTTTTTTGAGAATCTTGGCTCTCTTCTCAACTTCCTCGTATATCATCTTCTTCTTGTTTGGAGGAATTCCGAGTCGAGTCGCTATTTTCTGCTCCAAGAGGTATGAGCTTCCGTATCCAGTGAATACGTGCTTGTCTGTCACAGGATCCCACTGGAAGACCTCTATGAAGCTAACACCGCCTTTTTGCGGGTTGTAACCAACTATTTCCGCAACGCTGAGAACCCTTCTGACGAGCTTCCCGTCCGGGCGGCGAACGGCGCTCTGGATTACAACGAAGTTCAGGTTGTCTATGAACGTTTTGGGAACGCTGATCGGTTCTGTCGTCAGCCTCTGGATGAGCTTCTCGACAGTTGCTGCATGGAAGGTCGACATCACGGGGTGACCTGTCTGCATGGCCTGAAAGGCGATGTTGCCCTCGACACCTCTGATTTCACCGACCAGAATGTAGTTAGGCCTCTGCCTCAACGCTGCTTTGAGCAGATCGAACATCGTAACATCGCTTCCGCTCCCCTCTCCAATCTTCCCGCCTCTCGTCGTGCCCCTCGTCACCTCTCTCGTCCAGCTCCTGTGAGGGACCTGAAGCTCCGGGGTGTCCTCTATCGAAACTATCTTCGCCTCGGGCCTTATAAAGGCCGTGATAGCGTTCAGAAGAGTCGTCTTACCGCTCGCAGTCTCTCCGCAGATGAAACCGCTCATTCCCTCGCTTATCAAAAGCCATAGATAGCCTGCGATCATGTAATCGAGGCTTCCGAATTCGATGAGCTGAAGAACGCTGAAGGGCGTTTCGTTGAACTTTCTTATCGTGAAATTGCTGCCGTTTTTGCTTATGTCGTTTCCGTAGACGATGTTGATTCTGCTTCCGTCTGGAAGCGTTGCGTCGACGATGGGGTCCTTGTAGGTCACAGGCTTTCCAATGCGTTCTGCAAGTCTGATTACAAATTTGTTCAGCGTATCTTCTTCCCTGAACTCTATTACGCTTTTCAAACCCTTGAATATCTTGTGCTCGATGAATATTGGGCCGAGGCCGTTGCAAGAAATGTCTTCGATGTATTTGTCCCGGATGTATGGCTCGAGCACGCCCAATCCGATCTTGTCCCTTATCAGAGCGTATTCTAAGGCCTTGTACTGCTGTTCCGTCACTTTAAGCTTTTTATTCTCTCTGGATCCGAATTTAAGCTTTGGAATCAGCTTCGCCTCTCCGCTTACATCCTGAACGAGACTCTTTGAACTTACATCGCAGATCTTCGCAAGTGCCGATTTCAGGATCTTTATCTTTTCCTCGTTGTCCTGAGGGTCGAATTCGATGCCTGTGATGTAGTCAACAAGCCTTATTTCCACCTCTCTGAGCAGTTCCTCCACTCCAGTAAGCAGGGTGGGTTCGATCGGGATGTAGAAGTTGCGAACATCGTTTTTATCGGGATATATGTGGATGTAAATGTTCTCGTCAGCAGGATAGATGATGTTCGGATTTTCAATCTCGCCATGCTTTCTTTCAAGCTTTTTTATAAATTTGGGAATCCCGATCTTGTCGATCGGCAGGATGTGGAGGTATTCGAGAAGGTGAAGGTTCTTCTCAACCTCCTTCTTCATCTCATCCGGGAGAAGCCTGTAAATCCCGCATGAAGCCAGATTGCTATGCTCATGCTCCTCGTTCTCCTTGGGGGTAAAGGGGAAATTAGCCACAACTCCCTGCTTCAGCCCCTTCGGTTTCAGGCTAAACTCGAGTTCGGCCATTTCCCCTCACCCCTAATAATAATTGTAGTAATTATCACATAAACCTTACGCCCTCGCTTCTGCGATCGGGATTATCTTCAGACCAAATCCGGGATGCACTTCAAAGCTGACGATGTTTCCTGTCGTCTTCTTCGCTCCCCTGATCTTTGAAACCTCGAGAACGCTGACGTATCTATCTCCAACCTGTTCCTTCCTGAGGAAGAGGTGGCAGTCGCATGCACTCCTTATTCTGACGAGAGTATCTTCCTTGAATGCATGCTGGTGAAGCGTGATCAGGATTGTCTTCCCAAGGTCGCACAGGTTCTTGAGCCTCGTCAGGAAGTCGAGGACATCGTCTTCAGTCGAGTAGGTCGTGAACATTGTCAGGGAGTCGATTATGGCGACGTTTTCCTTTATCGTCTTTATGTGATTTGCGACAAGGTTGAGAATACTCTTCATCTGCTCGGGCCTCCATTCAACGCCCTCGAGGTGCACTGGGAATATCTTCAGATACCCCCATGCGTAGAAGTCGGAAACGTCCAGGCTCAAAGACTCGAGCTGGTTCAGAAGGCTCCTTATCGTGTTCTCCGTGGTGTAGTAGGCGATTCTGTGCCCCTGCACGAGCCCGCCGTATGTGAATTGCTGGCAGAGAACGCTTTTTCCAGTATCATTCTCACCCTCAATCAGCGTTAAGGAACCGAGCGGAATTCCGCCGCCGAGTCTCTTGTCGATCTCATCGTTTCCACTCGATAGAATGCTTTTCCTCCTCTCCTCCTCAATCTCACTAATACTGCTAATATCCTTCCCCATTAAAATCACCCCCCTACATAAAACTCAAAACTGCTGCAGATCGCATTAGGAGTGCAGATCAAGAGAGAGTAATTACCTTCCGGCAGTGAAATGCTCACGCTACATCTTGCAGTCTCCTGAGGATCGAAGATACCCGGGTTTATCAACTCTTTAACGATTTCAAAGTTCGCCTTAAGGTAGTCTGAAACGTATGTTCCCGATTCAGTCTTTCCGTAGACAATAACGTCGAAGGAGCTGAAGTCCTCGAATTTTGTGCTGCCTACATTTTTTAGGTATGCTATGAGAACCGTTCCTTCGTAGTTCACCGCAAGGATCTGAACTTTCGACTGCAACCGCTGTAATGAGGCGTGCGTGTACTCCCTATAGCTCTCGAGAGTTTCCTCTGCAAGGTAGCTGTTCCCTGTCATCAGCACGTATGCGGCTGTCAGGACTACGGCGGACATCAGAATTGCCGTTGCGATCGAATCAAAGCCCATCGAACTCACCTCGAAAAGACGTCGCTGATCTTGACTCCGTTGTGGAAAACGTAGGTAATTGTGTAGTCCCCGGTGAGCGTGTCATCGACGATGAATGAGATCTTCGCAGTCTCTCCGCGCTCCCAGTAGCTGTCCGAGTCTCCGTTCTCAATTGAAACACTGAAATTCGTTATATGCCTGTAATAGTTATCGGAGGTGATGAAGATGTCCCCTTTCTCCAGCAGACCTACGTTAATCGATTTTCCGAGGTTCTTAATCCAGACATCGATTCTGGTTGAAGAATCTACTTCTGAGGTTCTAACGAAAATAATCTCGGCGTCGGTCTGAATTCTGTCGCTAAGCTTTCCAGAAACGGAGGTATAAGAATGCGCTAAATCCCGTACAGCGGGCATCATTACAGTTATTGCGATAGTAACAGCTACAACTGCCGCGATCATCAGAATTGATGTCGTCACCACCTCCTTTGCCATTACAATACCTCATCAGCTACCTCTTCTTCAGCAGCAGCGAGAGCAGATCGGAGTCCATCGAACGGTCGTTGGGGTTGAAGACCTTGTGCAGCATGTAAAGCTCGATGAGCACATCCTTTGTTCCGTTGACTTTCACAAGATCTGCAAGCTTCATGATCAGCTCCTTGGTATCGCTGCTCACGTAACCCGTCATTTCGAAAACTTCGAGCATGAGCTTGAATGATTCGTAGCTGTGCTTCGAAATCATTCCGTGAACCCATTCCATCAGGTTGTACAGAGTTGTGAAATCCATTTTCCCGGCCTTGCCCTTAAACATTTCTGCAGGTTCAATCTTAACTTCTTTATCCATCAATGTCTCAATTTTTGCTGATTCTCTCTCCTTACTTTCCTTCTTCAATTCAACCGCTTTATCGGGCCTCAAAACTTCCTCCTGAACTCCCATATCTTCTCTCTCCTCTTCAGCCTCTACTTCCTCTTCCATCTCTTCTCTGGTCTCTTCTACCTTCTCTTCAGCCTTTGGAATGCTAGCTGGGACTATCTGTATCTGCGGCGCACTCTGCGGGACTATGTTAGCTTCGGCGAGGCTCTGGAGATTTGCAAAGGGATTCTCGAGCCTGTTCATCGTTTCCCTTATGTCCAAGAGAAGCCTCTTGATGGAGCCCTTCAGCGTCTCCACTTCTCTTTCAAGCTTCTCCAGTCTTCCTTCCTCCGTGTCCTCACTCGCTTTCGCAAGGATTTCATCGACAACCGATTGATCCACTTCCGCCATTGGCACCACCTCAAAAAATTAAAAAATTGAAATCTTTGAGGCCTCAGCGGAGCAAAACCATCACTTCATCGATGCTCGGCGGCGCCTTGAGCTCTATCGGATAAGCTGCCCCTATGGGCGGCTTGACTTCGATGATGAAGTTATCGTTGGGATCAACATCGAACCCAGCAGCTTCAAGGTACACAGTCACCTCGGCCTTCTCGAATTCTTCGAGGTAGTTGTCAGGTGGTGTCTGCAGCGCGTAGATCCATTTTACGAGATACTCTGTTTTATCATCTAAAATCGAAGAATTGGCTTGGTAGGTTAGCTCCTTGAAAGTCCCATCTACTGGAACGAGCACAGTTATCAGGGTCTTGTTCAGGTCTATCGGCTGCCCTCCTGCGGCAAGCTGAAGCGTGAAAGTCACATTCGTTACATTATTATTCGTGGTATTCCCTTTCGCCACTATGGAGCCAACGATTTCCATGCTGCTCGTTGCCTGCTTTACTCCAGTGTGCACGACTTCCTGGCTCTTCTGCGTTGCGAAGAAGCCCGCTCCAAGCAAGATGTAGCTGAACACCGCAGCGACTGTAACGAACGCTATCAGCACGATTGCAGCTTCAAGACCCGTAAAACCCTTTTCATTCCTGAAGAACCTCATTTCCATCACCTCATACGTATGTCAAATTGGTGAAGCTCGGCGGCAGCTGCTTCGTTATCGTCAGCGGAGCACCAATTGGCGGG
>CAZZIT010000123.1:0-5910 GCA_964654365.1 uncultured archaeon | reverse complement strand
GACCCACCTCTTTCTGCTGACCTTTTCTCCGATCCTCACGGCCCTTTCATCCATGAACTCCATTGCCATCGGAGTCATGTGCAGGAATGTCTCAAGGGCGAAATTGATCGCGTCCTCGGCCCTTCTGAACGGTATTGCGAGCATCGTCATGTCTCTTAGCGGTGGCAGAAGCTTTATGGTTGCTTCCGTGATCACAGCAAGAGTCCCTTCGCTTCCTATTATGAGGTGGAGCAGAGAATAACCAGAGGTGTTCTTCAACGTTTTCCCCCCGAGTTTCAAAATTCTTCCGTCTGGAAGCACGGCTTCGATGCCCAGAACGTAATTCCTCATCACACCGAATTTCATCGCTCTCACACCACCCGCATTCGTGGCTATCATGCCCCCAACGGTCGCGTTCTCCGCCCCAGGCTTTGGCGGAAAACTGAGGCCAGATCTCTCTGCACTTCGAGCCAGCTCTTCAAGCGTAACTCCTGCCTGGCACACGGCAACCCTGTTTTCCCTGTCTATTCTGATCTCGCGCATTTTCTCCGTTGAGATGAGAATTCCCTTTCTTGTCGGGATTGACCCTCCGCTTAGCCCGGTTCCACCTCCGCGAATAAAAACAGGAATTTTTCGTTCGTTTGCAAATTTCAGGATTTCTGAAACCTCAGAAGAGTTTTTCGGCTTAGCGACGATGAATTCCGCCGCTTTTGGCCTCAGTGGTTTTGGAGTCTCATCGTATGCGTATCCCTCAGCCTTGCAAATTTCGCATATTTTTTCAAGCCCTTCCAACATTTTTATCCCTCAGCTGATATCTTTTCACGTTCATGCAGTTCAGACACGTCACGATCACTGCGGACTTGTTGATCCTGACGCGAAAATTTCCTGCCTTGTAGGGATAAAGGCAGTTTTTGCAGAACCGCATCTTCAGTTCTTTCGGGATCCTGACACGGTATCTCGTGGAGATCTTCCAGGCGAGTTCAACGTATCTTCTCGAAAGCTCGTAATCGACTTCCTTGAACTTTTCAGCCCTCTCGATCAGGTAGACGATCCTCTCCATCGCTAATTCGCGCTCCCTCTTTTTCTCCCTCTTCAGCACGGCATAAATTACGACAAAGATAAATAACTTTACTGCCAAAACCTTCTATGAAATTCAACGCAAGGAAGTTCAAGGAGCTTGCAGAGAAGGATTTTGAAAATGCATGGCTCAGCGGAAGGGAGATACTCGAAGAGAGGGATCCCAACAGAAATTATCCCCGTCTGGGTTATTCCTATGGCGAGGAGCACCCGCTCTTTAAAACGATCGAGATGCTCAGGAAAGCTTACATCGCGATGGGATTCAGGGAGGTGGTCAACCCGATCATCGTCGAAGATGTCCACATCAGGAAGCAATTTGGAAAGGAAGCTTTGGCCGTACTCGATCGCTGTTTTTATCTTGCTTCACTTCCCAAGCCGAACGTCGGGATTTCCTTGGATAGGATAGAGAAAATAAAGAGTATCACGGGCAGGGATTTCGATGAGGAGGAGCTGAGGAGGGTTTTCCATACCTACAAGAAGGGAAAGCTCGACGGAGACGATCTCAGCTACGAGGTTGCAAGGGTGCTCAAGGTGGACGACTTAACGGCAATAAGGGTCATAGACGAGGTTTTTCCCGAGTTTAAGGAGCTGAAGCCAGAGCCAAGCAGGCTCACGCTGAGGAGCCACATGACAACGGGCTGGTTCATAACTCTGAGCGAGCTGGCAGACAAGCTTCCACTGCCAATAAAGCTATTCAGCGTTGACAGATGCTTCAGAAAGGAGCAGGGAGAGGATGCAACGAGACTTTACAGTTACTTCTCGGCAAGCTGCGTAATCGCAGACGAAAACGTTGGCGTCGACGATGGTAAAGCGGTCGCGGAAGCTTTGCTGAGGCAGTTCGGCTTCGAAAAATTCAGGTTCAGGCCTGATGAGAAAAGGAGCAAGTACTACATTCCGGGAACGCAAACGGAAGTTTACGCGTTCTATCCTAAGCTAGTCGGCTCAAAGACTAAGTATAGCGACGGTTGGGTTGAAATAGCGACCTTCGGCGTTTACTCTCCAACAGCTCTTGCGGAGTATGATATAGACTATCCCGTGATGAATCTTGGCCTTGGCGTCGAAAGGCTTGCGATGATCCTCTTCGGCTACGAGGATGTTAGAAAGCTCGTTTATCCTCAGTTCTTCGGCGAGATAAAGCTCAGCGATCTGGACATAGCTCGAGCCATAAGATTAAAGGAAGTGCCAAGAAGTGCAACAGGCTTCGAAATTGCGCGAAAAATCGTTAAAATTGCAGAAAAGAATGCAAATGCTGACAGTCCTTGCAGTTTTCTCGCCTTCGAAGGTGAGATCTATGGCAGAAGGGTCAAGGTCTTCGTAGAAGAGAATGAAGCGAACTCAAAGCTCTGCGGTCCTGCTTTTGCGAACGAAATCGTGGTGCACGGTGGAAGTGTTTACGGCGTTCCGGAAACGGAGGAGTTCAGAAAATTGTTTGAAGAAGGGGTTAGATGCGGAATCAGATACATAGACTCTTTCTCCCTTCTTGCGGCCAGCAAAATCGAGGAATATGCACTTAGAGGAAAGAATGAGGCTTTGATAAGGGTCAGAAACATCGAAGGGCTTTCAAGCATAAACCTGAGCATTCAGGAGAACGTCAGGAATTACATAGTCTGGAAGGGTGGAAAAATAGACGTTCGTGGCCCGATGTTCGTAAAGGTGCGCGCGCTATATGGGGATCAGCAACCTCAGGTAGCCGATTAGAGGGATTCTCAGCTTTGCAACGCCCACGATCCACTCTTCCTGTACAGGCTTAATCTCCTCAATTCCCCTCTTTGTGTAAATCGTGCCCACATGCTGATCCGAATACCTGTTTGCATCTCCCTGCGTTACGTAACCGCTGATCTCCGCTATCTTTTCTGTGGCATATAGCCTTCCCCCTCTGAGCTCGGGAATGCTCTCTGAGGCGTTAACGTATGCAATTGCCCTGTGTATGATCGCCTTTCCGTGTCCGTTGGGGTAGTACACGATAACGTCCCCATAGTCCCCAAAGCTCCTGTATTCTATCTGCTTCCCCTCCTCCCAGGTCGTGAGCCCCACTCTGCTCGGATGCATGAGGATCACGACATCCCCTGGCATTAGATTTGGCTCCATGCTTCCAGACTCCACGGCTACCATGAAGGGCCAGCAACCTGTTATGAGAATTCCGAGGATCACTATCGCCCCGACGATGGCCAATGTTGAGACCAAATCCTTTATGAACTCAATAACCTTAGCCCTTTCCATGAATGAAGGGGGGCAGAGGGTAGTTAAGAATATCGACCCCGTGACAGTTGCCAAAAAATTTCTCGTGAGGGGTTTCAACATAAGCCCAGCTGCTGCCCAGCTCATCTGCTCCTCTCAGGATCCTGAAGCGGTGATTGAGGAGGTTTGCAGGAAGTCGAAGGGGAATTTCATAATC
The DNA here is from genome assembly GCA_964654365.1 of uncultured archaeon. Lineage (GTDB taxonomy): Archaea > Halobacteriota > Archaeoglobi > Archaeoglobales > Archaeoglobaceae > WYZ-LMO2. The sequence goes on along the minus strand of CAZZIT010000123.1, from coordinate 2,459 downwards.
GGCGAGGAGGATGTTCTGAACGCTATCAATTCCGTCAGTTCGCGTCGAATTGAAGTAAAAAGACATGAGCCTGAGGAAAACAGGCATAGGATCAGAGTTTTGAAGGAAGTTCGAAGCTCCATGGTTGAGGGAAAGGTTGAGGACTTCGTTGCATATTTTAACTCCCGGCTCGAGAAGATATCCAGAATTCTGCGGAACAGGATTCAGCCAACCCAGATCAAAAATCTCGGAAGGCTCAGGGGCGAAATTGTGAGCGTCGTGGGTATAGTTTCAAACGTTTTCGAGCGTAGCGACCACTACGTGATAGAGCTCGAAGACCAAACTGGCACAGTTAACTGCATAGCAAACGGAAAGAACGCGGAAATTGCGAGAGAATTGCTCGGGGACGAAGTGATCGGCGTCACAGGAACGCTGAGGGGTAACTCGATTCTTGCTGAAAGGATCCTTTTTCCCGATGTCCCTGTCAACGGAGAGAGGAAGGAGATAGATTTCGGAATCGTCTTCATTTCAGACACACACTTCGGAAGCAAGGACTTTCTTGCAGAAAACTGGAAGAAGTTTGTTCAGTGGCTAAACTGCGAGAGTGATGATGAGAGGCTCAACGAGATTGCGGAGAAGGTAAAGTACCTGATCCTTGCGGGAGACGTCGTAGATGGCGTAGGTGTTTATCCAGAACAGGAGAAGGAGCTTGCGATAATTGACATATACGAGCAATACGAGTTTGCAGCCGAGAACTTGGACGGGATAAGGAAGGAGATAGACATCATAGTCGCACCCGGAAACCACGATGCAGTTCGGCAGGCGGAACCTCAGCCACCACTGCCAAAGGAGTTCGAGAGCCTGTTTCCAAGGAACACGAAATGCGTGGGAAATCCGGCCTATATCGACCTCGAGGGGACTAAGGTACTCGTATACCACGGAAGAAGCCTTGACGACATCGTGACGAAGATCCCGAGGCTGAGCTACGATGCCCCGCACAAGGGAATGGAGGAGCTTTTGAAGAGGCGCCACCTCAGCCCGTTATACGGCGGAAGGAGCCCGATCGCTCCCGACAGGGAGGACCACCTTGTAATCGATGAAATTCCCGACGTGATCCACAGTGGTCACGTGCACACGTTCGGAGTTGGCTTTTACAGGGGAATATTCCTCGTGAACTCCTCAACATGGCAGTCGCAGACGGAGTTCCAGAAGAAGGTCAATCTGAACCCGATGCCTTGCAAGGTTGCCGTTTACTTTGGCAACTCGGTGGGAAGGCTGGACTTCAGCGGTGGTTGAATGGAACGGTATGTGGTTGTTAACTGGAATTATGCCGAAATGCTTTGCAGGAAGGTTGCGATGCAGGTTCTTGAAGACTCATTCAGACCAGAAAAAATAGTCGCCCCCGCAAAGGGTGGCTGGTATGCTTCGATGATTCTGAGCGACTACCTTGGTGTGGAGGCGGTCAGCCTCGATTTCAGGCGGAACGAGGAAATTTCAGCGGAAAGGATTTTGATCGTCGATGACTTCGTAAATACTGGCAAAACGATGAGGAAGGCACTGAGCATGATCAGCGCTGAGGAAGTAAAGACCTCTGCACTCTTGATGTTCCAGAACTCCGAATTCGTGCCCGACTATCTCGGAGAATACGTTGCAGAAAACGTCTGGGTGATATTTCCGTGGAATTTTGTGGAAGATACCTCTGCTCTCATCCTCAATGTTCTGGAAAAGGGAGAGCAGGATTACTACGGGATAAGAAACGCCCTGTTTTCAGAATTCGGACTAGACCCGATAAATCTCGAAATTTCCCAGCCCTCAAAGCTATTCGAAGTTCTGCACATCCTCGAAAAAAGAAGGCTGATAGAAAGATTTGAAGAATCTGGAAAGGCCTTCTGGAGGCTGAAAAAATGATCGGGATAATCGGAGGAACTTTACTCCTGGAAAAAGATTTTCTGGAGGAAAGAAAGGAGCTGGAGGTGAGCACACCATTTGGAGTGGCAGAGCTCGACCTTGGATGTTTAAACGGCGTTGAGGTGGTGCTGATCCAAAGGCATGGAAGGAAGAGAAACAGGCCTCCGCACAGGATAAACCATCCAGCAAACTTCTACGCCTTCAAATCCCTTGGAGTTGAGAAGGTCATAGGTCTTGGATCTGCTGGTTGCCTTAGAGAAGACCTGAGAATCCCAGCCCTGATAATTCCTCACGACTACATAGACTTCTTCAGTTCAGCCACGGTCTTCAACGACTCCTTGGTCTACATAACGCCCGGGTTTGATGAGGGGCTGAGAAGGGTGCTAATTGAAACCGCAAGAGAAGTTTCGAATTTTCCTGTGCTGGAAAAGGGCGTTTATTTCCAGACTAAGGGTCCGAGGCTTGAAACGAGAGCAGAGATAGCGATGATAAAGAATTTTGCTGACTGCGTGGGAATGACTGCAGGCAGCGAAGCTACGGTTGCGAAGGAGCTGGGTATTCGTTATGCCGTG
>CAZZIT010000122.1:0-2876 GCA_964654365.1 uncultured archaeon | reverse complement strand
GTGGCTCACGACCTCGGATTCTGCAAATACCGTGCAGGTTGAAGATATCCTGAGCTTCTTCGCAGCTCTAAGGGCAAGATCGCCAACTTCCTCGATTTTTAAGCCAAGAGCTGATGCCATAACCTCTATAAATCTTCCCGTGCCTGCTGCGCACTTGTCGTTCATAACGAAGTCAATGACTCTTCCCTTTTCAACCGCGATCACCTTGCTATCCTGACCTCCGATGTCGATTACAGTGCCAGTATCGGGAAATAGAAGGCTCGCTCCGGCAGCATGGCATGTGATCTCCGTGATCTTTTTGTCTGCAAACTCAACAACATTGCGACCGTATCCAGTGGCCACAATAACGTCTATCTCTCCCCTTTCGATTCCAGCGATCCTGAGGGTTTCCTCAAAGACCTCCCTCGCTGTAAGCCCAAGCTCGGGCTTTACCCTGATGACCTTATAGCCGAGAATTCTGCTGTCTCTCAGGATCACGCACTTAGCTGTGATGGAGCCTATGTCGATTCCTGCGGAGATCATAGCATCTCCAGAAAGGCCTCAAGCCTTGTAACTACCTGAGCCTCGCTGAAAACCCTTTCGTCGACCATGTCCGCTTCTATGATCACCGCAGGTACGCTTAGCTTCTTCTGGATCTCGTACTGCCCAAACGAGTAAGGCTTACAGCTTCTGTTAGAGTGCATTACAACGCCGTCTACGTCGTAGATTTCAATGAGTCTGTTTATAATTTCCGCAGTTCTATCCATCCCGATGTTTAGGTATGAGAGCGTGTAGACCTCGGCCATGCTCGAAATTATATCGTCCTTCTTCAGCTCCCCGAATCCAGTCCAGGCATTTGTGTACGTGTCGGCGACGAGGCAGGCATTTCTTCTTTCAAAAAATTCCCCGAACCATCTGAGCCTGTACCAGACGGGAATGTTATCCCAGAGCAACCTTATCTCCTCGTTTTCTATCGCAGAAATCCCATTCCTTACCCTTTCTTCGAGCTCTTCCTTCATTTCAGTGTAAAAGCTCACCGCATGCTCGGTTCCCCGAAGGCAGACGATAGGAGCCATGTTGACGAAAGCATCGAAACATGTCATCGGAGAAGGCCTGTTCCTCGCCGTTCTTAGGCATTCCGAGTAAAGTCTTACCCCTTCAAGTGATTTTGATATCACGTCCTTTAACCTCGAGTCTTCAAGGCTTTTTCCCGTAATCTTTTCCGAAAAGTCTATGAAGTCGTAAAGCTGCTCCTCTACGTATCTTAGATGACTCTCCTTCAGTTCTTTTCTCACGAAGGGCATGTCCAAAACGAACAGCGGAACCTTGAATATTCTGCTCAGCACCTCATACCACTTAACGACGGTGTTGCATATGTTGTTGCAGGCAAAGAGAAAAGTTGGCTTTGGCAAACCTCCGATCGGACTCGTGCCAGCAAAAACGCAGCCTATGTCGCACCTCGCGTAAGAGCAGAGATCCCTCGAAAATCCCCTCTTTTCCGAGAACTCGGAGTAGTAGCCTCCAAGCTTCGTAGCCCCTATCAAAGCTCCATGGTTCTCGGGATAAACTGGATATATGTCCATGGCATACAGAAGCTCTACGGGCGCGCCGCTCGTGATCCAGGCGTTGAATTCCGCCTGGTGACCCTGCATGTAGTAATGCCCCATCAATTCCCGCATTCTATCCGAAGACATGAGCTTTCTCACTCTATCACCTCCCTCAGTGCCTCAACCCTTGTCCGAATCTGTTCGAGAGAGACCACGGGAAATTCGAGCTCTATGAGTGCAACCTTTTTTCCAATTCCCTCCAATCTCTCCCTGAGCTGTGGATAGTCAAAGAAGTGTGGATCGCAGAATTTAACGAGTAAAAACACTACGGCATCGCAGTCCTTAGCCAGCTTTAGAACGTATTCAAATCTCCCGTCATTCTCGTAGTGCTTTGTTGGACACGGAGACTTCCTAAGGTACTTTTCCGCTATGAATCTGAGTGCAGAGTCGAGGTCTTCAGGTTCAAAGTCAGGATAACTGTACTCGGAAAATCTGCTACCCGTGCACAGGTCGTCCTTGACAGAAAAGCCTGCTTCACGAAATATTTCGTATACCTTTGGATAAGGGCATACACTGCCCGTGATCAGAACCTTAGGTTTCTCCTTTTCCTCCTTTGCACTTTTGATTTTTTCATCTACGAGTTTTATTGCATCCCGAACATCGATCTGCTGAACCTCAATTGCTGTTTTGTAGTCTGGAGAAAACTCAAAGAGCCGTTTTAGCTTTTTTTCGAGTTCTCTATACAGTCTCAGGCTCTCAATTACTCTTTCATACGTTACTTCTCCTCCCCACTCTTCCAGAGCTTTGACGAAGTCTCTAAGTTCTCTCACATAGTATTCGACGTTCCCGACCTTAGTTGGAAACTCGATGTTGTAAACCCTCTTTCCTGCAAACTCGAAGATGTCTGTGAGCCTCATCAGGGTGTCGCAGCACCTTGTAAAAACGAAAGCGTAGAAGTCCTCGTGAAGGGCACATTCAAGCGCTCCCCTTGCCTGCGAACACGAGTAGCTCTGGATGTACGCGGACGCAAGGCTTATCGGCCTGTCAGTTGCAAAAACGCGATATGGTAGAAATCCTGCAGAATGGATCAGCTCCTTTGGAGTAAACGTGCAGAGATACCCGACCTTCACGATAAAAATTTATTGAAAAATTTAAAAAATTTTCTACTTCGCAACCGTGATCTCTATGATGGAAACGTTAATCTTCCTCCCTTCCTGCGAATCGAGCTCTTCTGTGTCGATCATTATCCCCTTCAGCTTCAGTCCGGGGATGAACCTGTTCCTTACAATCTCGACCACGTCAACAGCCCTGCTTATCGCCCTGCCGCGAGCCTTCACCGTGACCTCCTTC
>CAZZIT010000121.1:0-3724 GCA_964654365.1 uncultured archaeon | reverse complement strand
AAATGCTCTGCTCTTGGGTGATGAACATGCGAAAGCTGTCGGCATCAATGTTGAAAGGTACAGAACTGAGCTGATAATCTTCACATCTCTTTTAACCTCCACTGCCGTTGCAGTGGGAGGAGTAATCGGGTTTGTTGGGATAATAATCCCGCACACGGTCAGGCTTCTCATAGGGGAAGAGCACAGACAGCTTTTGCCGGCAACAATTCTTCTTTCGACAGCATTCATGCCCTTCGTTGATATATTTGCAAGAATTTCTACAAGCGGTGAAATTCCCGTCGGCGCAATAACGGCAATGCTTGGCGGCCCGTTCTTTCTTTATCTCCTGATGAGGCGAGGACTATGATCTTGAAGGTCGAAAGGCTCACGGTCAAACTTGGAAGCTCGGAAATTCTGAAGGATTTGACGATGGAGGCAAAGAAGGGTGACTTCATAGCTCTTCTGGGTCCAAACGGGAGCGGAAAGTCAACTTTGCTCAGGACGATCTTCGGAATAATAAAGCCCTTAGATGGAGTGGTCTTCTTCGATGGAAGTGAAGAGGAAAAAGGTTACCTTCCCCAGGAAACAGCCGATACGAATCTGAGGGTAATCGATGTCGTTTTGCTTGGCAGAACTCCTTACATGGGGAGAATTAAGAACCCAAAAGAAAGAGATTTCAAAATCGCGATGAAGGCCATGAAGAGCGTTGGAATTGAGGAGCTTGCTCAGAGAAGGTTTTCGGAGTTAAGCGGAGGAGAAAAGCAAAAAGTGCTTCTCGCAAGGCTTTTTGCTCAGGAACCAAAGATATTGCTGCTTGATGAGCCTACAGCGCACCTCGACATCTCAGCCCAGCTTGAGATCATGGGAATCATAAAGGAGCTCTCCGCTGATAGGATCGCGATCGTTGCTTTGCACGACATAAATCTCGCCCTTTCATTCGCAAACCGCATCCTTATGATAAAGGATGGAAAGATAGCATACGCGGGAAATCCGAGGGAAGTTATAACGGAGGAGAGCATAAGGGAAGTTTATGGCGTTGAAGTAAGCGTAAAGAGACATGGACAGATTTACGTGATTCCCAAGATAAGGAGTATCAAAAACGGGAGAAGGGTGCACGTGATCTGCGGAGGAGGTAGTGGAAAGGAACTGATCCATCTCCTAAACACCTGGGGATTTTCCATTTCCGCTGGCGTTCTCAATGCCCTCGACTCGGATTGGGAAGTTGTCTCAGAGATAGGAGGGGAAATCGTCGACGCTCCGCCATTTTCGCAGATAAGCGAAGAAGCCCACATGAGGAACTTGGAGGCAATAAAAAACTCTGATGCTGTAGTTCTGGCAGATCTCAGCATTGGGAGAGGAAATCTAAGAAATCTCATCGCCGCGAAGTTTGCTGCCGAATTCGGGAAGCTCATCGTCGTGGATAAAACTCCATTCGAAAGGAGAAATTTTGTTGGAGAAGAAGCTGAGAAGCTTTATTCCGAGATTGTGAGGGGCGCAATAGTTGTCAAAAGTGAGGAGGATGTGCTCAATGCCCTACGAAAACTACTATCTCGATGATAGCACACTGATAGTTCACGGAAATTTCTTTGGAGTCAGTACAGGACTTCTTGGCGGATGGAAAAAGGTCAAGAGTGCCTTTAACCATACTGTAAGCAACGATTTCTACAGGATGAACGAACTGGATTATCTGAGGCGTGTTGCAAAGAAATACGGGCTGAAAGAATATTTTGGACTTCTCACAGCCGTTCCAATGAAGCACTTGAGCATTAAAAGCTTCGGAAGGGTTACCGCTTTTGTAACTGCTGGCATAGATAATCCAAATGACACGATAAACGTAATTCTCGTTCTTGAGGCGAGGCTCAGCAGGGCTGCATTGCTAAATGCAATAATAACCGCAACGGAAGCGAAGAGCAAGGCTTTGTTCAGTTTGGGTCATCAATTCACGGGGACAAACACCGATGCTGTGGTTGTTTTGAGCACGCAGAGCGGAACTTATGAAAGGTTTTCAGGTCCTGCCACGAAAATTGGAGCAGATATATGGAAAGCAGTCTCTGAAGGTGTCATGGATAGCCTTGAGAAGTGGGGGTTGGAGAAAAGGAGGAAATCATTAAGTTAACTGACGAAAATTTTATATACTTTAATAATTCACGAAGAACGAAGAGTGCGAGGTGATAGGATGGGTGAAAAACCTACCGCGGCGTTTGTCCTTTCTTTGATAGGAGGCGTCTTCATCTTGCTGTCCGGTTTGGCCGCTGCATTGATTTTTGGCTTCATTGGTGCGGGAGTTGCAATGGTTCCAGGTATGGCCCCCTTGGGAGGCGCAATAGCTCTGATGGGATTTCTTGGGCTGATCTTTGGAATTCTCGTCATAGTTGGTGCAGTAATGATAAACAGTGGTGTTCAGAACAAGGTGAAGACAGGCTCGATAGTTGTTCTGGTCTTCTCGATCCTCAGCCTTTTCACCGTAGGCGGGGGATTCCTAATCGGCTTTATTCTCGGGCTCATCGGAAGCATTCTCGGTCTTACCTGGAAGCCAGAAGCCACAACGCCGCCACCGCCACCAACTTAACTGAATTTTTAATTTTTATTCCTCTCTGAGTCTGGCAAGGTAGTCGTAAAGTTGGCGGAAATAGTTGCTGTGGGCTTCCAGCCTTTTTGTAAGTTCTGCAACTCTTTCTTCGAGCCTGATAACCCTCTCCCTGAGGTCTGCCAGATCCCTCTCGATCTGCTCTTCCTTGGACATGGTATCGCTACAACCTCAAAATTATTAAAGTTTGGCGCAAAATCTTTTATAATTAAACGTTTTTGGAAGTTCATGTACTTCGGTAACGTGATCTCTCCGCCGATGCCAGGCGCAGATAAAGCGGTAGCAATAGCAATCCAGAGCGAGGAACTGGGCTTTCATTCGCTCGTCATGCCTGACCACACGCTCATGGTTCCTCCGGGGCTTACTCCGAATACCTTGGCGCTGCTTTCTGTGATTTCTGTGAAAACGCAGAGAATTAAGCTTGGGACAGGCGTTACGGATTTCGCGAGATATCATCCATCGATAATTGCCCAGTTCTTTGCAACACTCGACCACTTGGTTCCCGGAAGGCTTTTCCTCGGAGTAGGAGCAGGAGAAGCGATGAACATAATACCGTTTGGAATTCAGTGGAAGAGGTTATCCCAGCTAATAGAAGGGATAGAGATAGTTAAAAGACTCTGGGAGGGAGAACAGTTTTCCTATTCTGGAAGAGCGTTCAAACTCAGGGATGCCTTCCTCCAAATCAAACCAATGCAGAGGATTCCTATTTACCTCGGAGCCAATAGTAGAAAAACGAGAGAAATCGCGGGAATGATGTGTGATGGATGGATGCCGATAGCGGAGACACCTAAGACTTACAGGGAGAACTTTGAGGATGTGAAAAGGGGAGCGGAAAAGGCTGGAAGAAGGATTGAGGAAATAGAGCCCGCACTGCAGATCTACACAGCCCTCGACTTTGACCGCGAAAGGGCGCTGGATAGGGCAAGAAGATTTGCAGGAATCGTTATCTCAGCAGTTGAAAAGGTGGAGCAAGCTGGTTACGAGCTCGAAATTCCGAAGGATTTTCCTAAGAAGTATTATTTCGAGAATCTACTGCTTACGGATGAATCGATGTCAAAATTCATCGAATACTCTGCCAAGGTGGGAGACGAAGTAATAGCAGACTTCTTCATCGCCGGAAACGTTGAGGATTGCATTTCGAAGATAGAGGAGTTCAGG
>CAZZIT010000120.1:0-9807 GCA_964654365.1 uncultured archaeon | reverse complement strand
TTTCCCTCATCGTTGAACTCAAAGACGCTTCCAGGGCAGACGGAGATGCACTCGCCGCAGCCAGAGCATTTCTCCATATCAACCGTGATCTTTGCCATTCCACCACCTCCAAAAGGCTGAAGAGGAACCAATATTTATTTTTTTTGCTTTCTCTGCGAACTCACATGCCGAGCATTTTGTCCTCCCACTTCTTCAGGTAAGCGGAGCTCTGGCTGACATCGCTGAATATGCTTTCAGCCCTCTCAACGTCTTGCAGTTCAATCTTTCCTGAGTTTCTCAGCTTTGCAAACTCGTTAGCTGGTGCAAGCAGCTGCACTGCATATCTCAGGCTCATCTTCTCCCCGATATCCGTCAATTTCTCCACAGCTCTTTCATCGATCGCTACGCCCATCTCAAGGGCCCTGATCTCGATGATCTTCCGTATCTCCTCCCTTGAATACGGTTCGGTCGTGATTATCAGAAGCCTGTCGAGCAGATCGAGCGGTATTCCGTGCGGAGCAACTATGTCTGTTCCCCTGATTCTTGAGAAACCGCGGTTCGAGGCTAGAATTATTATTGGGGCCATTTCTGACTCCATTGCGCGATTCATGAATGCAAAAAGCTCGATGTCCATAAGATGGGTTTCGTCGATGAACATCACTCCTGGCAGTAGCTCGGCTCTGCCCTCTTCGATTAGCCTTCTGACTTGCTCATCGACCTCCTGACGCACTTCGTTATCGATCTCTCTGCTTGAGGATCCGAAAAGGCTGAAAATGCTTCCACGCCTTGCATTTGCCTCGTCAAGGTCGTGGAGTGTAACAACGTAGGTGAACTCCCTTTCCTTCTCAACTCTGCCGCCCGGAACTGGAACGAGGTCCTCATCGCCTATGTCGTATTTCTTCTTCGCCCTCTCGCTTCTTCCAACTCTGCTAACCCTTCCCGTTTCCTTGTCGACGATGATCACATCTCCAGTTTCAATTCCCTGCGAGAGGAACTGCAGGGCAATTCTTCCGCCAACGCTGAAGCTTCTCCTCTCGTCGGTCGTTGCAAGCGTTAGGTTTGCCGACTCCGGAATCTTTTGAGTCGGGTTGTAGGGGTTGGGAACCATGTTGTAGTCCAGGCCCACGACTTCTCCTTCTAAAACGATCCTTCTCTCCCTGATCCTCACGCCTATCGCCTTTCTCATCGCTTGAATTAAGGCTTCAGTCTTCTTCATTTCAGCGCTGTAAAACTCACTCGCCGAAACGTGTACAAAGGGAATGTCTTTGCCGAGTTCCTTGCTTATGGCAACCGCTATGGCAGTTTTTCCTGTGCCCGGTGGTCCTGCGAGAAGAATTCCCCTTCCAGCCATTTTTCCAGATTTTATAAGCCTTACAATAACACCAGCAGCCTCTCTTGCTTTTTTCTGGCCAACAAGGCCATCAGCAACGTCTTTTGCTCTTAAATTCTCGTCAAGGCCGAGCCCGCGGATGTGAGAGTGCGCACTTATCCTCTCAAATCTCCCGAGCTCCCTAATCATAAGATCGGTGGAAATTTACTGCTATATGAATTTAACTCAAATCTACCTGTTGTGATAAGATCTCGCTCGTGAGCATTTTCTCAAAAAAGCTCGCATCTTCTAGCACAACCCGAGCTGCGGAAACCATCTTTGCCCCGGCTCGAATTATCATTTCTCCTGATTTCACGTTTACGAATGAGTTGTTTCCGATCGTGAATCCAATCTTCGAGATTCTGCGTATAAGAGAGAGGTCACAGCCACCATTCGGGATCATCGCATCGACATGCACAGCAGAGCAGCCATTTTCGAAAAGCCTTGCACATAGTCTCTCATAGTCGATCTTATGTCCTCCACGGATCTTAACGACCGTCTTCGCAATTCTGGAAGATTTTTTTACGACATCAAATAGAACTTGGGGGTTGAACAGAAGCCACTCTCCACACCTTGCGGAAACGAATTCGGGTTGTCTGCAGTGTGCATTTATTTCCATAATTCCCCCATAGCTCTCGACGAGCCTCGCTACCTCCAAGTATCCATCGAGGGTTGAAGAGCGCACGTTGACAGCGAATTTCTTTCTGATCCTCTTCATTTCCTCCTCGATGCCAGCAATGGGATCTTCGAAAATGAACTCCCTTCTTCCCCTTGCAATTGCCGCTCTCGCGGCTTTCATCGCACCCTCATCTGCATTGAAGCCTCCAAGGATGACGAGAGAGGCTTTTTGCCTGTTGCAGAACTCCGCGTTGTTTATTCCAGCCATCGCTGAAAGGACAAGCCTGTTCTCAAATTTCATACTCCTTTAGCTCGCCCTCAAAAACCCTCGTGGCTGGGCCTGTCATGAAGGCGGTTTCGCGGATCTCGATTTTTAGAATACCACCTTTTGTCACGACCTCAGCCTTATCGGTGATTCCAAGCCTTTTTGCAACCGCAACAACGGCAACACTGCCTGTTCCGCAGCTCAGGGTTTCGTTCTCTACCCCCCTTTCATATGTCCTGACGTAAAATCTGCTTCCATCGAATTTTGCAAAATTAACGTTTGTTCCTTCGGGAAAAACTTCAAGAAACCTTATTTTCCTGCCTATGCTTACCACGTCGAGATCTAAGCTGTTGACGAAGGTCACAACATGCGGAACGCCCGTGTTTACTGCATATAGCCTGAAATTCCTGCCTTCGAATTGGAAATCTTCCTCCCAGACTTCCTTCTTTGCTGGAATCTTTTCTGCATCGAATTCTGGTCTTCCCATGTCGACCTTTACCCACCATTTTCCATCGAATTGGACTTCAAGCTCCTTTATCCCCGCAAGTGTCTCTGCCCTTAGCCTTTTTCCCGCATAGCCCTCCTCCACGACGTAGCGGGAGAAGCACCTTATTCCATTTCCGCACATCTTTGCCTCGCTTCCATCGGGATTGAAAAATCTGAACTTCACATCAGCAATCTCCGAAGGCTGCACGAAGATGACACCATCGGCTCCGACAGCGAAGTTCCTGTTGCAGAGCCATCTTGAAAATCTCGCCTTCTTTTCCTCTGGAACCAAAATTTTGTGAAATTCGTCGATCAGAACGAAGTCGTTCCCGTTTCCATGCATCTTTGTGAACTTCATTGAGTCTTCCTCCTCTTCATAAGTAGATAGTTTACCGCATTTATCACAGCCTCGAAGGATGCCATCACTATGTCCTGCGCCGCTCCCCTTGATGTGAAAATGTTGCCCCTGTCGTCCTCTACCGTCACATAAACCTCTGCTATCGCATCGCTTCCGCCGCTTATCGCATCGAGCTTGAACTCCCTGATATGCATTCCCCCGCCGACGAGCTGCATAACTGCTTTCAGCGATGCATCCACAGGACCGACACCAATTGCGGAGGCAACTTTTCTTTCCCCGAGCACTTCTGCGTTCACCACAGCAGTTGGAGTGATCTTGTTTCCTGTTATTACTGTTATTTCATCCACGGAAACCACTTTCTCTTCCTTCTTGAGTTCTCCGAGGATTATCTCCGTTATCGTGAACAGGTCGCGATCCGTGACCTTCTTCCCCTTATCGCCCATTTCCTTGACCTTCTCAAATATCTTGTTGAGTGCTTCATCGTCGACGTAGTATCCAGCGTCTTCGAGGATCTTCTTTATCTGGAATCTTCCCGCATGCTTCCCGATGACAATCCTTCTACGATGTCCGACCATTTCGGGCTTAAGAACTCCTGGCTCGAAAGTCGAGGCTTCCTTTAAAACTCCGTGAGCGTGTATTCCACTTTCGTGGCTGAAAGCGTTTTCCCCCACTATCGGCGTGTTTGGCGGCATCTTTACTCCAGTTAGCCTTTCCACCAGCTTTGAAGTGTCGAAGAGCAGTTCTGTCTTTATGTTCGTCTTCAATCCTTCGATCGAGTGGAGAATCATGACAACCTGCTCAAGGCTCGCATTTCCAGCCCTTTCACCGATTCCGTTTACAGTTACCTGAACCTCGTCGGCTCCAGCAAGAACGGCTGCGTAGCTGTTTGCAACTGCTAAACCGAAGTCGTTATGGCAGTGAACGTCTATCATTACCTTTAGCTCCTCTCTGAGCTTTTTTACGAGCTCGTAGAATTTGAACGGGGTTGCGACTCCAACTGTGTCGGGAATGTTTATTATGTCCACCTTCGCATCCTCAACAGCCTTGTAAATCCTCTTCAGGAACTCTATCTCTGTTCTCGTCGCATCCATTGCGGAGAACATGCATTTTAATCCGTGAGATTTAATGTATTCAACACATTCAACGGACCTCTCAACGATCTCGTCTCTGCCAATCTTCAGCGTGTGCTCCACCTGAATCTGCGAAGTTGGAGTGAAAACGTGGACCATGTCAACCCTTGCGTCTATCGCGGAGTCTATGTCTTCCTTCACGATTCTAGCGAGTCCGCAGATTTCCGAGTTCAGACCAAGAGAGGAGATCTCCTTAACAGCCTCAAACTCTCCCTCCGATATTGCGGGAAAACCCGCTTCGATGACATCAACACCCAATCTGTCGAGGGCCCTTGCAATCTGAACCTTGTAAACTGGAGTGAGAGATACCCCTGGCATCTGCTCTCCGTCTCGGAGAGTTGTATCGAAGATCCTTATCGTCCTCATCGCCCTGCCTTGTTGCGGATTGACTAAATCGTTTTCGGTAAGCCTTTTCAATTAAAAAAGCTTATAGAATTTTTGGGGCGAAATACAAAGGAAATACATACGTCTGGAATGGAATTTGACCAGTTATGTATTTTTGGAGCTTTTTTTGAAGAAAGACTTAAAAAGCTCGCCGTTTTCGGTCATCTGGATGTTCAGAAAAATCCTCGTTGCAAACAGAGGGGAAGTTGCGGTAAGAGTGATGAGAGCGTGCAGGGAACTGGGGATTAGGAGTGTGGCGGTCTACAGCTCAGCGGATCGCAAGGCATTTCATCGCGTTTACGCTGATGAGGCTTACTACATAGGAAAAGCTGAGGCCAAGCAGAGCTATCTGAACATGGAAAAGATCATAGAGGTTGCAAAGAAGGCCGAAGCTGAGGCGATTCATCCCGGCTACGGATTCCTCGCAGAAAATGCAGATTTCGCGAGGAGATGCGAGGAGGAGGGCATAGTGTTCATCGGCCCTTCACCGAAGGTGATGCAGATCGCGGGTTCAAAGATCCTTTCGAAGGAGAAGATGAAAGAAGCGGGTTTGCCGGTAATTGAAGGTTCTGGAGAACTCAGAAGTGTCGATGAAGCGCTCAGAATTGCAGAAAAGATCGGATACCCCGTTGCGGTTAAGGCCTCCGGAGGAGGAGGGGGAATTGGCATAACTGTTGCCAGAGGACCTGAAGAACTCGAGCAGGCCATAAATAAGTCGAAGAAACTTGGAGAAAGCTATTTCAACGATTCATCCGTTTATCTTGAGAAATACCTTTCGAGGCCGAGGCACATAGAGGTTCAGGTCTTGGGCGACGAGCACGGAAACGTGATACACCTTTACGAGAGGGAGTGCAGCATACAGAGAAGACATCAGAAGCTGATCGAGGAAACACCCTCGCCAGGTTTGAGCGAAGAGGAGAGGGAACGAATCGGTGCTTTGGCTGTTAAGGGGGCCAAGAGCATAGGATACACGAATGCGGGAACCTTTGAGTTTCTATATGAAAACGGAGAAATATATTTCCTTGAGATAAACTCAAGACTGCAGGTCGAGCACACGATAACCGAAGTCGTGACAGGCATCGACATCGTGAAGAACCAGATTCTGATCGCCGCGGGCGAAGAGCTCAGATACGAGCAGGAAGACATAAGGCCAAGAGGTCACGCATTTGAGTGCAGGATAAATGCAGAGGATCCCGTTAACTTCTATCCCACGACGGGAAAGATCTTGCACTACCGCAGTCCCGGGGGAATAGGCATCAGGGTCGACAGTGGGGTACACCAGGGTTACAAGATCCCTGAGGAATACGATTCGATGATCTCAAAGCTCGTTGCCTTTGGGGAAAGCAGAGAAGAAGCAATTGCAAGGATGAGGAGGGCGCTTTACGAGTACATAATCGAGGGGGTTGAAACGAACATTCCGTTCCATCTCGCGGTCTTCTACGATGAAGAGTTCGTAAGGGGAAACATCCATACGAGGTTCATAGAGGAGAGAGGAATCTTGGAGAAGGTAAAGGAGTACATGGCGATTTCGAGGAGAATAAAGGAGAAGCTCGACCAGATTTTCATGGAGACAGAGGGAATGGAAGCGACAACTCCAGAAGTTACCAGAGAAAACGGAAAGGAAGAAAAAATCTGGAAAGTCGTTTCCCAGCTTTACTGATCCTCTAAAAATTCTTTTTCCCTGCCCAGTTTTCTTATCACTTCCATCTGCTTCAAAGCCAGCTCCCTTGCCCTTCTGATGTCCGGCTCCTCCAAGATCCTTCCGTTTTCCATCACCTTCCTGAGCATTGCTTCCTTTCCTTCTGGAGCCGCATCCTTGAATAGCCTTATCTCGTCTTCGAGTCTGCTCCAGTCCCTGTAAACCTGCTTCATACCGCTTCTCTTGCCCCTCTTTGCGCAGAAAGTTCCCTCCTTTTCAACTATGTCCATCGCAAAGTCTATTGGTTTTGCAGCGCTTATCGAGCTTCCAACGCCGAACGCGTCCGCGATATCCCTCAGTGCGAGCACATCTGAAAGCTTCAAGCCTCCACTCAAGAAAATCTTTACATCCTTCTTCCCGCGAATGCTGAGCTCCCACTTCACCTCTTCCACGATTTTCCTGAAGTTTCCCTTCCTCGAGGAGGGAGTATCAAGGCGGACAGCATCGACTCTGCGAGCTTTTTCCACAGCCATTATCGATTCCGTTTTTTCATCGAAGTATGTGTCTACGAGCAGAGTTCTCGGAACATCTTTGTCGACAACTTCGTCGAACGCATTCCAAGCTGAAATCTGATCGCCGAAGCATATTATCATCGCATGTGGCATCGTTCCGACGCTTTTTACGCCGAAAAACTTCTCAGCGATGAAGTTGCTCACCCCATCAACGCCTCCGATAAGCGCGGATCTCTCGATCATCGCCGATATCGCGGGATGAGCTCTGCGAGTTCCAAAGGAGAAGATCTTCTTCTCCTTAGCAGCAATCTTGAACTTGAAAGCCTGAGTTGCTATACCGCTTGCATGACACATAAACCCGAGCAGAGCAGTTTCAAATCTTGCAAAGTCCAGATATCTACCAACGACTGTCATTACCGGCTCATGCGGGAAGAAAAGGCTGCCCTCGGGCATCGCATAAACATCCACTGGGATGCCCTCAAGCAAAGTAAGAGCATCATTCAAACCCGCGAATATGCCCCATTCCGAAGTCGTTACCTCCATAACGACCTTTGGATTCAGGTTCTTCGCCCTGAGCACTTTTTCGGTCCAAATGAAGTACTTATCCGTCACCAGACCTGACTTTATGTCGTTCTCATCAGGAATCGCAAACCTCATAGCGTATCACACTCACAAGGCTTTTTTCCACAGCGTGTGCAGAAGTTCGGATACTTCTTAAGACTTTCCTTCTCGAGATCAATACCGCAAAGATTTGCTAGGCTTACGAGCCACGCAAAAACGTCTGCTATCTCCTCCCCAATATTCTTCCCCTTCCTTACAGCTTCTGCAAGCTCTCCAACTTCCTCGACGATCCAGAGCATGGTCTTCTCAATACCCCTTGCAGCGTCGCGGTGCATGTAGATCTCGCCGATCATTCTCTGGAACTCGCTTATCTCCATCTAACCTTCACCCCTCTCGAGGCAAGGTATTCCTTGACCTGCGGGATCGTTAGCTCCCTGAAGTGGAATATTCCGGCAGCAAGGCAGGCATCGGCCTTCCCTTCAACAAAGCCCTCGTAGAAGTGCTCAAGCTTTCCAGCACCGCCGGAGGCTATGATCGGTATGCTCAGCTCTTCACTCATCGCCCTCGTTATTGGAATGTCATAGCCGTCCTTTGTTCCATCCCTGTCCATCGATGTCAGCAGTATCTCGCCGGCTCCGAGTTCCTCAACCCTCTTAGCCCACCACAGCGCATCTATTCCCGTCGCTTTTCTGCCACCATATATATAAACCTCATACCATGCCCTTCTGCCATCTTCAAGCTCGAGAATGTGCTTTCCCTTGCTTAGATCGAAGTTACGCTTGCAGTCTATTGCAACAACGATGCACTGAGTTCCGAAGATCTGCGCAGCTCTGCGAACGAATTCTGGATCCCTAACAGCGGCGGTGTTTATTGAAACCTTATCTGCTCCTGCAGAGAGTATCGCATTTATGTCCTCGATACTTCCGATCCCTCCGCCCACGGTGAGAGGGATGAAGACATTCTCGGCAGTTCTTTCAACGACCTCCACCATCGTCTTCCTACCTTCGGGCGAGGCTGTGATGTCGAGGAAGACTATCTCATCGGCCCCTTCAGAATCGTATCTCTTCGCAAGCTCAACTGGATCGCCCGCATCTCTGAGATTTACGAATTCCACTCCTTTAACCACGGTGGCCTTTCCGTTTCTGTAGGTAACATCTAAGCATGGGATTATCCTCTTTGCAAGCATTACCTCCTCACCTCAAACCTTTCGAATTCCTTAATCTCGGCATTCCTGATCTCGACATCTCTAACCACGGCGAGTGGCGGACCCTGGCGAACATAGGAGATGAACTTCTCCAAGGAATTCTCCTCGCCAACCGCATAAATGTAAACCCTTCCGTCGGGCAAATTTTTCACGAAACCTTTTATTCCGAGCTCCTTGGCAATCCTCGTTGTGTAATACCTGAACCCAACTCCCTGAACAACACCGCTCACGTAGATCTCAAGGGCCTTCATTATTTCAAAATCCGCAGTGGGTTTAAAGTTTTAATTCCTCAGGTCTTCGAATTCAAGGTCCCTCTTTATTTCCTCGTAGAACTTTTTCAGAAATTCGTGCCTTTTCTCAGCCAATTTTTTTGCTGTATCTGTGTAAAGCAAATCTTTCAGCTTTAGAAGTTTCTCCTCGAAGTGCTTAACTGTTTCTTCAATGCTTCTGCCCTTCTCTCCCGCCACAATAAAGGCTCTTGCAACACCCACAGCCCCCATGGCGTCAAGTTTGTCAGCATCGCTCAGAACCCTTGCCTCAAGCGTCCTCGGTTCCATTTTCCCGGAAAAGGAATGAGCCTCGATTGCGTGTGCAACAGCTTCTATAAATTCCTCTCCGTAGCCTTCTTCTCTCAGAACTTTTCTTGCAAAGTCTGCAGCCTTTAAAGCGTGTTTTTCCTCATTCCTGAAGGAATCGTGAAGCAACGCTGCCTTTGAGACAATCTCGATATCAGCTCCTTCCTTCAAGGCTATGAACCTTGCAATCTCTAAAACCCTGAGCACGTGATCATCGCCGTGGGCCACGAAAATTCTAAACATGGATTTTAAAATTTTTAAGCACCAAACTGCCTGAATGCCTTTGCTACGTGAAGATGAAAATTGAGAATATATAAAACTGGACCCTTAGTATTAAATTACTTCAAACCCGAGATCAAGGCAAATCCTCTCCACGGCCTTTGAAGGATCTGCAAAAACAAGCCATCGACGACTTTTGCTTCGTATTTTTGCTTAAAAACTTCGTCGAGTTCATCAGCAAAGCCCTTGACTGTTCTCGCCCTGCAAACGTATGCGCCCAAATAAGCTCTGTTCGCTCCAGCAAAAAGCATTAGGGGTAAAGACTGTAGCGAGACTGAGCCAGCTGCAAAAATATCCTTTTCCGGAAGAAGAATCCTTGCCAGTGCAACGAATTTTGCAACTGCTATGGGGGAAGCTGGACTCGAGCTCTCTAAAGGGGTTCCAAAAACGGGATTGAAGCCAGAGATTGTCAAATGCCTTAGGCAGTCAAATTCTCTTAGCAGGAGAA
>CAZZIT010000119.1:0-2445 GCA_964654365.1 uncultured archaeon | reverse complement strand
CGGAACCTCGATCGTGCCGACGAGATCACCATCCGCGTTGATCTCATACTTTGTAAGCGGTTTGTAACCTTTAATTGCAGCATATCCATGAGCTCCCGCCTCCACAGCCCTGAAATCGTTACCGGTTGCGATCATCAAAGCTGAAATTCCGTTCATTATCCCCTTGTTGTGGGTTGCACATCTGAAGGGGTCTGCCTCTGCAAATGCATATGCCTTCATAACACCATCCACGACTTCTTCGCCTCCTATGGCATCTTTCTTGAAGATTGCTTTGGCTCTTGCAATTCTGTGGACTGCGAGATTTGAGAGTATTCTCAGCAATGGTCTTCCTCCTGAAATTCTGCCAACAACTGGCGCAACCTTTTCGCACATCGTGTTCACCGCATTTGCTCCCATTGCATCCCTGACATCGACAAGAAGGTGCACGACGAGCATCTTGCCACAAATCGAATCAATTACTCTGACCTCAATATCCTTGCAACCGCCTCCGAGCTTTAAAAGCAGGGGATCGCATTCATTTGCCTTTTCTATGATTTCTGCCTTGTTTCTTAAGACTTCAAACCTCGCACTCTCTGGATCCTTTACATCGACAACCTGAATCTGCCCTATCATTATCGGTGCAGTGAAATCAGTTTTAAAGCCCCCTCCCTCTCTTGCCATCCTTGCAGCATTGCTCGCTGCGGCCACAACGCTTGGCTCCTCGATTACCATCGGGATCAGGTACTCCTTTCCGTCGATCAGAAAATTCGTTGCAATTCCGAGGGGTAGCTCAAAGGTTCCTATGACGTTTTCGATCATTCGATCTGCAACCTCTATGGGTAGACCACATGACGATATTACCGCCCTGAATTCATCCTCGCTAAGATTTGCGAGTTCTGCAACCTTTCGCAACCTCTCTTCAACGCTTAGCCTGTAAAATCCGGGAAGCCTCATAAATTTCGGTAATAAGCTTACATAAATTATTTTCGTGTGATTACCATAACAAAAAACTTAAAATCCTACAACCGAAGTTTGAAAAGGTGAGGATCATGCACTCAGACATACCAGTGAAGGAAATAATGACGAGAGACGTCTGCAAGGCAAACATAGATGAGAGCGTGCACTCCATCGCGAAAAAGATGGTTGAATACGGCGTCGGGAGTGCGGTTATAATGGATGGAAATAGGCCAGTTGGAATCGTGACTGAAAAAGATTTGATCGTGAAGGTTGTTGCCAAGAATAAATTCCCAGCTTCTGTAATGGTTAAGGAAGTCATGAGCTCTCCTCTGATCACGATCAGGCCAACCACGAGCGTCCGGGAAGCTGCAGAGATAATGATGAGGAGGGGAATAAGAAGGTTGCCAGTCGTCAACGACGCTGGCGAGCTCGTGGGAATCATCACAGACAACGATATCTTAGGAATTTCGCTAGATCTCGGAGAGCTATCCTCTCTGGTTACAGAGCACTCCTATGGTTTCTCCGAGGAAGAAAGCGGGGGGATCTGCGAGAGGTGCGGGAAATACGTTGACAGGCTGTACGAGGTTGAGGGTCTGAATCTATGCGAGGACTGTGCAGAACGGGAAAGGTGAAGTAGATGAATATAATGGAAATAGCCACTGCGGACGTTCAGACTCTTCCGCAGACTTCCACGATAATGAACGCG
This sequence comes from uncultured archaeon, assembly GCA_964654365.1. Taxonomy (GTDB): domain Archaea; phylum Halobacteriota; class Archaeoglobi; order Archaeoglobales; family Archaeoglobaceae; genus WYZ-LMO2. The sequence goes on along the minus strand of CAZZIT010000119.1, from coordinate 803 downwards.
TTGAAGTTCATGCTAAGGAAGAATTTCAGAAGGATACCGGTTACGGATGCCGGAACGAAGAAGTTGAAAGGAATAATAACTGCAACGGACCTCATTAATTTCTTTGGTGGAGGAAGCAAGCATGGAATAGTCAGAAATCGCTATAATGGAAATCTTTCTGCTGCTGTTAATGCCGAGATCAAGGAAATAATGGAGAGAGACGTGATAACTCTCTCAGCCGAGGATTCAATTGAAGCTGCCGTAGAGCTGATGTTCGAGAAAAAGGTTGGTGGATGCCCTATCGTTGACAGAGAAGGCGTTGTCGTTGGAATTATAACTGAAAGGGACATTCTGGAGTATCTTGCGAGGGATAAAAAGATCGACGGCGTGGCAGAAGATTTCATGACGAAGAAAGTCGTCACTCTGAGGCCCAAGGATACGATAGAAACTGCGATGAAGACGATGATATCCAGAAGGTTCAGAAGGCTGCCAGTAATAGAGGACGGGATTCTTCTGGGCCTTATAACTGCGAGAGAAATACTCGCATACTTCGGAAGAGGGGAGGCATTCAGGATGCTCGAAATGGGAGACATAAGCGAGGCAATAAGGAGGCCTGTAACGGCGATCCTCGGAAACAGCGATCTTCTGATGTACAAAGAAGTTCCGATGTTTCCTAAGGATGTTCTGATCTCGCAAATTGTCTCGGAACTCATCGAGAAGGGCTACGGGGCAGTACTGATAGTTGAGAACGGAAAATTAGAGGGCATACTCACGGAGAGAGACCTTGTAAAGTTCCTATACCAGAATTCATGAATTTCGTTTCC
>CAZZIT010000118.1:0-3918 GCA_964654365.1 uncultured archaeon | reverse complement strand
GGCTCGAAAGAGTTCGATACCGATGCGCAGCGTGCGGAGCTGAGAAGGTCGTAACCCTGAAGGATAAGGCAGTTTCAAGGCAGATCTGCGAGAAAGATGGTGTGGAAATGGAGGAAGTCGAGAGAATCGATGTCGTGCTCGAGCTTTCAGAGATTGCTGAGAGAATGAACACAAAGGTCGAATTTCTCTCTACCGAGACCGAGGAAGGAGAGGTGCTTTTAAAGGCCTTCGGTGGAATCGCTGGCATTTTGCGCTACAAACCAAAGCAGGCTTAGTCTGTGCATTTATTTCCTTCTTTGAATTGAAAGCAAAATTTATTTAACCTCCTCTCGGCAAAAAGCCATGGTTTCTGTCGAGGATGTCTATCACGTCGCAAGACTTGCCAAGCTCATCGTCACTGAGACTGAGGCTGAAAAATTTCGAAGGGAATTCGAGGAAATCCTGAACTATTTTGATGTTCTCGATGAAGTGAGCGAAGACGTCAGGCCCACTTTTCATGTTCTCGAAATAAAGAACGTTTTCAGAGAGGATTTGCCTAAGGAAGGGCTCAGCCAGCAGGAAGCATTGCAGAACGCCCCAAGGAAGGAGGAAGGTTACTTTATAGGACCAAGGGTGGTCGAGTGAGGCTTTCTGAATGGAGACAGCTCGTTCAGGACCACGGATGTCTTGAAATGGTGAGCAGACTGCTTGAGAAAATTGAGAGAAGCAAGCTGAATGCTTACATCACTGTTTGCAAAGAGGAAAGCCTGCGAAGGGCTGAGGAGTACGACAAAGGGAAAGTCAACGGCAGACTTGCGGGAGTTCCTGTAGCTGTCAAGGATAACATCACGACAAAGGGGATAAGGACCACCTGCGCCTCAAAAATGCTTTTGAACTACATTCCCGTTTTCGATGCGCACGTTGTTGAAAGACTGAAGAGAGAGGGTGCTATAATAATAGGAAAGACGAACATGGACGAATTCGGAATGGGGACAACGACGGAGACATCGTTCTTTGGAGTCGTTAGAAATCCGCACGATCTGAGCAGGGTCGCAGGCGGGAGCAGCGGAGGAAGTGCTGCAGCTCTCGCGGGTGAAGAAGCGGTTCTGGCCTTGGGAAGCGACACAGGTGGAAGCATAAGATGCCCCGCGAGCTTCTGCGGAGTTTACGGGCTTAAACCCACCTATGGCCTTGTTTCAAGGTACGGCCTGATTCCATACGCGAATTCCCTTGAACAGATAGGCCCAATGGCCAACAGCATCGAGGATCTTGCCTTACTTCTGGGGGTAATTGCCGGAAAAGATGAAAGGGATTCGACGAATGCAGGTAAAGGCTTTGAGTTCAGGGAATCGAAGGAGTTCAGAATTGCCGTGGTTAAGAACACGACGGCCGAGGAGCAGATCATGGACAGATTCTACGATACATTAAATGGCTTTGAATACGAGGAGATCGAGCTGCCCTCGCTGAAGTATGCACTAGCTGCTTATTACGTGATTGCGATGAGCGAGGCTTCATCGAACCTCGCAAGGTACGATGGGGTTCGCTATGGCTACAGCGTTCCAGAGCTGACGTCATGGGGTGACTACTTCTCGAGGGTCAGGGCTGAGGGCTTTGGGGAAGAGGTGAAGAGAAGGATCATGCTCGGAAGCTATGCGCTCTCCGCGGGCTACTACGGAAAATATTATCTGAAAGCCTTGAAGGCAAGAACCCTGATAATAGAGGACTTCAGAAGGGCTTTCAAGGATTTCGACATCCTCGTTTCCCCAACCATGCCCACGCTGCCATTCAAAATCGGAGAGCTGAAGGACCCGCTGACAATGTACAAGGTGGACGTAAACACAGTCCCAGTGAACCTTGCAGGCCTGCCAGCGCTGAGCGTTCCAATCGGTTTCATCAGAGGACTTCCCGTAGGAATTCAGGTTATCGGAAATTACTTTGAGGAAAGCAAGATCCTCAGCTTTGCAAAGAGTATCGCTGCGGAATAATTATTTAAAACGCTGTGGAAGGAGAGAGCATGGAAAGAATTTTCCTCTCCATTGATGGCGTGGAGCTATCTGTTCTCAAAGGATCTGAAGTTCCCGTATTTTACATCCACGGTTCTGCAGGAGATGCAGAAATTTGGAGAAATCAGCTGAAAGAGATCGGGGGCTATGCAATAGATTTACCAAATCATGGATTCAGCGGGAAAGCAAAAATCGGGAGCATAGATGATTACGCCCACTTTGTCTTTGAGCTCGTCAGCAGGATTTCGGGCAGCGGAATTATTGTGGGCCACAGTCTTGGCGGCGCAGTTGCGCAGAAGGTATACCTGAATCACAAAAGGGTAGTGGAAGCTCTAGTTCTCGCCGGCACTGGAGCAAGGCTTCGTGTACTGCCAAAAGTGCTTGAGGGGCTGAAGGAAAACCCCTCCGAAACGGCTAAATTCATGGCAGATATGGCTTTTCACAGGAAGGAGTTCGTGGAGCAATTTGGGAGGCTCTTTATGGAAAGAGCAGGAATTCTGCTGGAGGATCTCACGCTCTGCAACGAGTTCGATCTTCTCGACGATTTCAGATCTGGAAGGATAAAATTCGAAGTTCCCACGCTTGCAATTGTTGGAGAGAACGATTTTTTAACTCCTCCAAAGTATTCCGAATTCTTCAAGGCTTTTGGAGCTGAAATGAGGGTTGTAGAGAACGCCGGACACATGGTTATGGTAGAGAATCCCGGGGCTTTTAACAGGTGTCTGAGAGAATTCTTGCGCTCTCTCGGGAAGATTTTGGAATGATGTCCAGAATTCTCCCGCTTCTCGCTCTAATTCTACTTCTTTCAACTTTTTTCGTCCCGATTATGGAAATTGAATTCAGGGAAATTCGTTTGCTCGAGCTGGCAGAAACAAACGCCTACAGCCTTGCCCTAGTGGTACTTACTTTTCTTCTCATTCTTCTCAGCTTTAATAAACCGAAATTCGGTCTTTTGGCTGGAATTTTGCTTCTCCTGCTATTTCTTTTCCTCAGCTTTTCGAAGATGCACTCTCCAGAATACCTCGCTGGCTACTGGCTGCTTCTGACAAGCGCTGTGATTCTGCTTATCAGTTTCATAATCAACAGCATGAATCGGAAAGCTTATTAATTATCCTGAAAAAACGGGAGCGATGAGCGAGGTTCTCGAGGAACTTGAAAATGCTGGGATATCCTTTTCCACGGATTACGAGGACCTTATCGCACACTGCAAGGATTTTAACCCTCTGCATCAATTAAAATTGCTCAAAAAAATGACTCCGGCGCTTCCAGAAGTCGTTGTTTTTCCGAAGAGCGTTGAGGAGGTCTCAAAGGTCTTAAAGATTGCGAACAGCCTTAGAATTCCAGTCTATGTTTTCGGAGGGGCAAGCGGAGTCATAGATTCCGCAACTCCCTACGAAGGCGGTATCGCTTTGTCCACTCTCGGGCTTGAGTGGATCGAGATCGAAGAAGAAAACAGAATCTTGACCTGCGGAGCAGGCGTTGTGGGGGGAAGACTCGAGAAGATCCTGAATCACAGAGGTTTCAGCTTAAGACACATTCCTCAAAGCCTGTACTGCTCAACCGTGGGTGGGTGGGTTGCAACTGCCTCGAGTGGACAATTTTCGACGGGATACGGCAACATAGAGGATTTGATAGTATCTCTGAAGGTTGTGCTACCGAATGGGGAAATCCTCGAGGAAAGGAAAACACCCAGAAGGGCCGGAGTTGATTTAAAGAGGCTTTTTGTCGGCAGCGAGGGGCTTTTTGGTGTGATTGCGGAGGTGACGATGAAGATCTTTGAGCTTCCAAAGGAAAGCGTTAAGCTTTCATTCGAATACGAAAGCATTGAGTCGGCCTTGGAGGATGCAAAAAGGCTTTTGCCATTAAAACCCGCATTGATGAGGGTTTTCGATGATGAAGAGACGCTCAGGTACTTCGACAGCGAGGCTTTCAGCCT
>CAZZIT010000117.1:0-4776 GCA_964654365.1 uncultured archaeon | reverse complement strand
AAGTATTTCCTCTATAAGCTTTGCAACCGTTCTGATCCCGAGAATGAGTCTGAGTTCGTTCCACCTTGCTGGACTCGAGAATTCACGAACAAGCCTGTGCTCCTGTCTGACTGCCAGAAGGTAAAGTCTGTCTGAGTCGACCTCCAAGTTTTTAATTTCCTTAAGCGCCGAAGAATCGTTTTTCTCCATCGCATCCAAGATCGTGTGGATCATCGTGAGGACTATCTGCGTCATTCTCCTCACGACTCCAAAGACGTCGAAGTCTGTCACGGTCAGGCATCTGAGCACGACTTTTTCGCTCGCATCTATGATCTCTATGCCGATTAAAGACTTGACGATCTCGCTGATCTTCGCAATTAGCCTCGGATTCAGGTTCTTATCAGTTATAACGATCTCGTCAATTCCCTGAATATAGAGGGCATAAATGAATCTCCTCAGGAATTTCTCATCGTATCTCCTGAGATCGCTGATTTCCACCCTCGAAATTCTCAGTCCATCCTTGAAACCCTTGGGATAGAGCGTTATGACTTTGTCTTCAACCTCAAGCACTATCTCATCACCTTGCTCCAGTTTGTTCGCCTTCACCCACTCCTTTGGGAGGCTAACCATGTAGCTCGATCCACCGATCAGCTGAAGCTTCCTCGTCTCCATCATACGTAGATATATTAAGGTCTTAAAATAACTTTCGATTTTTGCATTTGTTCTACAATTGATACAGATACATTCACAAGCTTTTTTAGAAGTGTGACCAATTTGCCGCGTGATCGTCACGTACTCCAGAAACGTTTTCATCCCTCTAACAAGGAGCTGCCGGAACAGATGTCATTACTGCGGTTTCAGGGTTGAAAAAGCAGACCTGATGGATAGAGATAGCATTAAAATGCTACTTGAAAGAGCTAAAGGGGCAAAGGAAGCCCTATTTACATTTGGCGAGAAACCAGAAGAGTCCAATCCTGAAATGAAAAAAATTTTGAGAGCTCTCGGCTACTCAGAACTGCTGGACTACGTTGTGGACATGAACAAGCTCGCAATAGCTCTTGGATTCCTTCCGCACACGAATGCTGGTGTTCTGGAGAAGGATGAACTCAAGAAGCTCAAGCCCTTTAATGCAAGCCTCGGACTGATGCTCGAGCAGGCAGTTGAGCTTGAATGTCATTCTGAAAGTCCTGGAAAGAAGCCAGAGCTGAGAATAAGAACGATAAGATCTGCAGGAGAGCTCGAAATCCCCTTCACGACTGGAATCTTAGTGGGAATAGGCGAAAAAGAATACGACAGAGCTTACTCCTTAGAAGTTATCGCCGAACTTCACAGGGAATTCGGACACATACAGGAAGTCATAATCCAGAATTTCAAGCCAAAAAAGGGAACAAAAATGGAGAACTTTCCTGAGCCAACTACAGAAGAAATGCTGAAAACTGTGAGACTTGCAAGGCAGATACTGCCGAAGGATGTTGCCATTCAAATTCCTCCCAACCTTGTAAGCGATATTTATCCATTTCTAAAGGCAGGTGCGAACGATCTGGGTGGCATTTCCGAACTAACGCCAGACTACATTAATCCGGAAGCGAATTGGCCCTCAATTGAGCAGATAAAAAAGGCTTTAAGGGGCGAATTCGTTCTCAGAGAGAGACTTCCAGTTTATCCGAAATTCGTAAAGCTTAAATTATTCGGGAATGCTGTGAGTGAGCTAATAGAGGTGTATTCCGATGATGACGGATACTGTCGCTCTTGAGTTTCTAAAAGACCCATACGAAACTTTTAGGCTTGCAGATGAAATTCGCAGAAAGGCCGTTGGCGACGTTGTAACTTTTGTCGTTAACAGAAATATAAATTTCACAGATATCTGCATAAACAGCTGCAGGTTCTGCTCCTTCAGGAACAGGAAGAATTACCTGCTTTCAATTGAAGAGCTTAAAAGAAAGGTCGAAGAGGCTGTAGATTTCGGCTGCACAGAAGTCTGCATCCAGGGGGGCCTGCTTCCCCAGGCAGATCTGGATTTCTATATTTCGATACTCGAAGCTGTCAGAGAAGTTTCGAAAAAGATCCATATTCATGCCTTTTCTCCCATGGAAATCGTCCACATGGCTAAGAACAGCGGATTGACAACATTTGAGGCCCTGAAAAATCTGAAAAAAGAGGGTTTGGGTTCGATGCCTGGAACGGCGGCAGAAATACTGGATGACAGAATTAGAGAGAAGATCTGCCCGAGGAAGATCAAGACAGAGGAGTGGGTGAGGGTTATAAAAGAGGCCCACGGAGTCGGAATTCCCACCACAGCCACTATGATGTACGGTCACATAGAAACCTGGGAAGAAAGAATAAGGCACCTCATGCTGATAAAGCAAATCCAGAGGGAAACCAATGGTTTTACTGAGTTCATTCCTCTCTCATTCATGTGGAAGAACAACGAGCTGGGTAAAAGGGCAAAGGGGGTTTCAGGCTTCGAAGATCTGCTTGTCATCGCTGTCGCAAGAATCCTGCTTTATCCTGAGATAAAGAATATCCAGGCTTCCTGGGTGAAGCTCGGTATCAAACTGGCTCAAGCTTCGCTTAACTTTGGCGCAAACGACCTTGGAGGGACTTTAATAGAGGAGAACATTTCGAAGTCTGCTGGAGCTACGAGTGGGGAATTTTTGAGCCCAGAGGAGCTGCGGGAACTGATAATAAGAGCTGGAAGAATCCCGAAGCAGAGGGATACGCTCTACAACATACTGGATTAGGAAAAGTTTATCTTACCCCCTGCGTCTTGCCTTGCATGAGACTGCTGCTGATTCACGCAGACTACATAGAATACGAAGTGAAGGAGAAAACAAAGATTGCCGAAGATTTCGAAGGCAGGGGAGATAGAGTTGATGAAGTTCTGGTCGTTTTTACTTCCGTAGAAAAGGGAGATAACGAAGAGGTGGTTAAAAAAGCTGCTGAAGAGATTAAAGACGTTGCAGGCAAAGTAGGGGCTGAAAAGGTCCTCATATATCCCTATGCTCATCTGTCATCAAATCTTGCGGATTCAGAAACTGCGATCAGTTTGTTGCAAGCGCTTGAGGCTGAATTAAAGGATTTTGAGGTAAAAAGAGCACCTTTTGGCTGGTACAAGGCTTTCAGAATCTCCTGTAAAGGACATCCGCTTAGCGAACTGTCGAAGGAGATACGAGGTGAAGAAGAGGCAGAAGTCACAAAGGCCCTAAGGGATGAAAAGAAGGTTATCAGCTACTGGTTCATACTGAAACCAGACGGAGAGCTCGTTAAAGTTGAAGATTTCGACTTTACGGGATTTGAAAATCTCAGGAAATTCGCAAAATATGAGATGGAGAAAAGAAGGGCTGTTGATGCAATTCCACCGCACGTGGAGTTCATGCAGAAGCTAGAAATTGCAGACTACGAGGGGGCAAGCGATTCCGGGCATATAAAATTCTATCCAAAAGGTAGGCTGATAAAGAGCCTCTTAGAGCGCTTCGTTACTCAGAAATGCGTCGAATACGGCGCAATGGAGGTTGAGACCCCAATTATGTACGACAGAAACCATCCAACCCTGCGTAAATACCTTGAGAGGTTCCCAGCAAGGCAGTACATTCTCCATGGAGACAAGAGGGAATTCTTCCTGAGATTCGCAGCATGCTTTGGACAGTTTTTGATGCTCTCCAATGCAACCATTACTTACAAGAACCTCCCGCTGAAGATATACGAACTGACCAGGTATTCCTTCAGAAAGGAACAGAGAGGGGAACTGGTTGGCCTGCGAAGACTTAGGGCTTTTACGATGCCCGACATGCACACAATTGTGAAAGATATGGACCAGGCCATGGAAGAGTTTCTCAGGCAGTACAAGCTTTCAGTCGAGGTTTTAAGCGAAATAGGGATTTCTCCGAAGGACTACGAAGTTGCAATAAGAATTACGAAGGATTTCTTCGAGCAGAACAGGGATTTTGTGAAGAAAATCGCGGAGGTTCTTCAAAAACCAATATTGCTGGAAATGTGGGACCACCGCTTCTTCTACTTCGTTCTTAAATTCGAGTTCAACTTCGTAGATGCGCTCGAAAAAGCTTCTGCACTGTCTACGGTGCAGATCGACGTGGAGAATGCAGAGAGATATGGAATAACCTTCGTAGATTCTGACGGGAGCAGAAAAACCCCGCTGATCCTGCACTGCTCAGCGAGCGGTGCGATAGAAAGGGTTATGTACGCACTGCTTGAAAAAGCAAGGTTCATGCTCGACGCAAAAAAGCTTCCCATGCTCCCCGTATGGCTTTCGCCCACCCAGGTGCGCATAATCCCCGTGAGCGAAAAGTATCTTGAGGAGGCAAAGAAGATCGCGGATTCAATTCAGGCAAGGGTGGACATAGATGACCGAAATGAGACGCTGAACAAGAAGATCCGGGATGCGAACACGGAATGGATTCCCTACATTGTGGTCCTCGGAGAAAAAGAAGTAAAGGAGGGAAAGCTCACCGTGACTGTGAGAAGTGAGTCGACTTTGGAGAAGCAGAAGAGAATTCAAGTCACAGTTGAAGAACTCAACGAAATTCTGAGAAGGGAAAACGAGGGGAAACCATACCTTCCACTCCCAATGCCGAAACTGCTTTCGATAAGGCCTTCTTTCAGGTGAGAAAATGGATGCTGAACTGAAAAAAACGTTGATCCCAATCATCCTTGGAGCGGTTGCAGGGCTGATTTCCTTCCTAGTTACCCAGGATCTTAGACAGAGAGATGCTTTCGGAATAATAATCCTTGTTCTGCTGATCTATGTCCAAAAATTCATCTTTCCAAGACTCGGAATTG
>CAZZIT010000116.1:0-6695 GCA_964654365.1 uncultured archaeon | reverse complement strand
TGCTCCCTCCAAGTCAGCTGGAAGATCTTATCGCCTACGATTGCAATTCCCTCACCAAAGTAGTTTGCAGGAAGACTTCGAATCTGCAAAATTCTGCCGCTCTCGAGAACGACTTTTCTTATCGTAGAACTACCGTATAAGCCCGTGCTTTCATAAAGGCTGCCGTTATCAAAAACCAATCCTTGTGTGAACGCACTCGGATCGTGCGGATACACGGCCACCACTTTATAGCCGTAAAGCACAGGAACTTCACTTTTCTCGGAAAGAGTAAGCAAGAGAAACAGTAAGGCTAAAAGGAGAGCCGATAGCAGGTAAAGCTTATTCCTATTCACGGAATCAACTCGATTTTGGCTAAATTTATTTTTCGCCAAAGCGAAAGGAATTTTATATCCAAGCCAAAGCATCTGCATGCAAATGGATAGATCGGTAAAGCTCTACAGGGAAGCCCTCGAACTCATGCCCGGTGGTGTCAGCAGTCCAGTTAGGGCCTTCAAACCAAATCCATTTTACGTTTCAAAAGCTCATGGTTCAAAGCTATACGATGTAGACGGAAACGAGTTCATAGACTACTGTCTGGCTTACGGGGCAATTTTGCTGGGACATTCAAATCCAGAGGTAAAGGAGGCTCTGAAGGAACAGCTCGATAGGGGTTGGCTTTACGGAACTCCTATAGAGCTCGAGGTGAGCTATGCCAAGCTGATAAGGAAATTCTATCCTTCCATAGAGATGCTGAGGTTCGTAAACACGGGTAGCGAGGCAACGATGTCTGCCTTGAGACTTGCAAGGGGATTTACTGGGAGGGAAAAGATAGTGAAGGTTGAGGGCAGCTTTCACGGATCTCATGATGCAGTTCTGGTAAAGGCTGGAAGCGGAGCCACCACATTTGGCACACCGAATTCCGCGGGCGTTCCGGGCGATTTCGTGAGGAACACATTGCAAGTCCCATTCAACGATGCTGAAAAGCTATCTGAAGTGCTTGAGAAGAATAAAGACGTTGCATGCGTCATAATGGAGCCCGTGATGGGCAATTCGGCACTCATAATACCAGAGGGGGATTACCTGAAGGAAGTCAGAAAGATCACGAGGGAGAACGATGTTCTCCTGATCTTCGACGAGATAATCACGGGCTTCAGACTTTCCCTCGGCGGAGCGCAGGAGTGCTACGGAGTAAAGCCCGACATCACGACATTGGGCAAGATCGCTGGTGGTGGATTCCCCGTAGGAATATACGGAGGAAGAAAGGAGATAATGAGCAGGGTTTCACCTTCTGGTGATGTTTACCAGGCAGGAACGTTTAGCGGAAATCCGATGAGCCTGATCGCGGGCTACACAACCGTGAAGATACTTGAGAGGGAGAGAATAGTTGAAAAGACTGCTGAAAAGACAAAGAAGCTCTGTGACGGAATTCGGGATCTCCTAAGCAAAAAGGAAGGCGTTAGCTTGGCTCAGATTTCCTCTATGTTTTGCGTATACTTCGGTAATGTTCCTAAGAATTACTGTGAGGCCCTGAAACTCGACAGAGAAGCCTACATGAGATTCTTCTGGAAGCTGCTCGAGAATGGCGCCTTCTTCCCACCCTCACAGTTTGAAACCTGCTTCATGAGCTACGCGCACACTGAAGAGGACATCGAAAAAACCCTTGAAGCGATTGAAAACGCCCTATGAAGCTCAGGATAGGAACCAGAGGCAGCAAGCTGGCTTTGGCCCAGACGAAGCTCGTTGCAGAGAGGCTTGAGGAGGAAGGATACGAGGTCGAAATAAAAACGATTAAGACCGCGGGAGACATAATGAAAGACAGGCCCCTGCACGAATTCAGGGGACTGGGTGCTTTTGTAAGGGCCATAGACACGGCACTCGCTAAGGGAGAAATAGACGTTGCGGTGCACAGCTACAAGGACGTGCCGAGTCAGAGGGTTGCAGGGACGAAGGTCTCAGCTGTGCTGAAAAGAGACAGCCCATGCGACGCGCTTATCGCGAGGAGTGGGGAGAAGCTTGAAGAACTTTGCGAAAATGCCAGGATCGGCACTTCGAGTCTCCGCAGAAGGGCACAGTTTTCAAGGCTGAGGAGAGATTTGATTTTCGAGAATCTCCGGGGAAATCTCGATACCAGGCTTAAAAAGCTCCGGGAGGGACTTTATGACGCTATAATAGTTGCCGAAGCGGGAATTCAGAGGCTTGGGTTGAGAATAGACTATCAAAGCTTTCCGCCGGATATCATAGTTCCTCCCCCAAATCAGGGGATCATAGCAGTTGCCACAAGGGAGGAAGAAGGAGAGCTAGTCTCTTTCATGAACGATGAGGAAACCTGGCTTGCAGCACAGGTTGAAAGATCGATCGCAAGGGAACTCGGCTTCGGATGCGCGGTCCCCTTTGGAGTTTATGCCGAAGTCAGAGGGGAGAAGGTCAGGGTAATATGCGAGATCCTTTCTGGGAAATATCTGAGGGTCGAGGAAACACTCGAGAGAAACTCAGCCATAAAGGACGCAGCTGAAATTGGAAGGAGGCTGAAGAATGAAGGGTAAAGTCTACATCGTCGGCGCAGGGCCTGGAAGGAGGGATTTGCTCACCATGAGGGCTCTCGAAGTCATAAGGGAGGCGGACATCATACTTTACGACGACCTGATTGGGGAAGTGCTGGACGTTCTCAGAGCTACTGGAGCCGAGCTCATCAGTGTTGGGAAGAGGAGGGGGGAGCACAAGTTCGAGCAGGAAGAGATAAACAGGATGCTCGTCCAGTTTGCTAGGGAAGGAAAAAGAGTGGTAAGATTGAAGGGGGGAGATCCGTTTGTTTTCGGAAGGGGTGGTGAAGAGGCGGAGTTTTTAGCCAAGGAGGGAATTGAATTCGAATACGTTCCCGGAGTAAGCTCGGCAATAGCTGTTCCCGGCTGCGCCGGAATTCCGATAACGCACAGACGCTACGATCCAGCGGTTGTCTTCATCACCGGACAGGAAAGTCGGGAGAGGATGAACTGGGATGCACTGGCAAAGCTCAATGCAACGATCGTTGTCCTGATGGGTCTCTATAGAATCGAGGATATCTGCAGGAATCTCATTGAAAACGGAAAGGAGGCAGATACGCCCGTTGCAGTAATAGAGAAGGGTCTCTCAAAAAAGGAAAGGGTCGTAGTGGGCACCCTAAGAGATATTGCTGGTAAAGTAAAGGCTGAAGGCCTCTCGGGTCCAGCGGTAATCGTGATCGGAAGAGTGGTTGAGCTAAGGGAAAGCCTCGCGAACTATCAGAGCAAGTTCTAACCTCCTGTGGGTCTAAAAGACGATCTTCCCGAGCTTTATGTAGCCCACAGCAATTCCGAGCTTCTCAGCCTTTCTTCGGAGACGCCTGTCGTTCGTTATTATCCCGCAGCCAAGCTTTTTCGCAACTTCAAGAATCCCCTCATCGCCTTTTCCACTCTCAACAACTTCTGCCTTCTCTATCAGCTTCAAAGCGACCTTTACTGCTGTCTTTTCTTCACCTGAAAGTTTCTCCTCCAGCCTCAAAAGCTCCTCGATAACGGCCTTCGGGACAACGAGCTTAAACTCGGAAAAATCCAGCCTGTTCTTAACCGCGTATATCAGGGCATTTGTATCAAGGATCACACGATTACTCCCGAACCTATCAGTCTCCATCTCCCTCCAACCCTTCTGCTTATTGCAACTCTCCATCCCTCTTCAGCACACACGGGCCTGCGGAGCGAAACCTCAACCACCTCTCCCCTGAGGGATTTCACTTCCCCGAGGGTAATCGAGGTTCCGACTGCGAGCATTAGCGGCTCGTTCGTCTTTATCCTTTCCACGGTCAGGTCCTCTTCGACACCAACTACCCTTTCGAATAACTTGAATTCCATTGTGAACTCCAGTAAAACCGGTGGCAGCTCATTGGGATGCCCGAGAACGTTTCCGACCATTGCATCTGCCTTCGTCAAGAATGGATCGAGCTTTGTCGCAACCCCTATAAGTCCTCCAGGCGTTGCCTCCTCTATTTGCCTGCCAGAAGCCATTATGCTCTCCACAACCGTTGTTATTGGCTCCCAGCCCTTTTCCATTTTCACTCCCGGCCTAATTTCAACTTCATCTCCGACTCTAAGCCTGCCCCTCATCAGGCTACCACCGACAACCCCACCGACGAGTTCCTCCGGTTTCGTATTGGGCTTGTTAACGTCAAAGCTCCTCGCTATCTGCATCAGCGGCGGAGAAGTAAGGTCCCTCTCCGGGGTTGGAATCGTGTCCTCGATCGCCTTGATGAGGGCATCTATGTTGACCTTCTGCTGAGCCGAAACGGGGATGATCGGTGCGTTCTCGGCTACCGTCCCCCTCACAAAATCCTTTATCTCCCTGTAGTTCTCGAGGATCCTCTCCTTTGGGACTATGTCGATCTTGTTCTGGGCTATAACGATTCTCTTGACACCCGTTATCTCAAGAGCGGAAAGATGCTCCCTCGTCTGCGGTCTCGGGCATTTTTCGTTGGCAGCTATCACGAGAACGGCACCATCCATGATCGCAGCCCCGCTGAGCATCGTTGCCATCAGCATCTCGTGCCCGGGACTGTCGACGAAACTTACAGTTCGAAGTATCTCCGTTTCAACTCCGTGTATCGGGCATACCGCTTCTGTCGTGTATGCGCTTAGGCCTTCGCACTCGGGGCATTTCCTGAAGGTTGCGTCCGCATATCCGAGCTTTATGGAAATCCCTCTCTTTATCTCCTCGCTGTGTCTGTCAGTCCAGACTCCGCTTAAAGCTGCCACGAGCGTGGTTTTACCGTGATCAACATGACCGACGAGACCTATGTTGATCTCGGGAAGTGGGATTTCTTGCATGGTCTAAGAGACGGCTGGCTTGTATTTAAACTTGGTGCCAAGCAACACATAAAGAGTGTATAGCACGCAAGCTTAAAATAATAGGAATGACAATACTAATGTTGTGAAAGTCCTGACAAAAGGGGAGGAACTCATTGGCGAACTGATCTCAAGGGTTGCCGGTGAAATCGGTGCAATTCTATATTCCTTGGGTATTAAAGGTGAGTTCACAGACGACCAGCTTGCACTGGAACTTGGAATCGAGATAAACGAGATCAGGAAAGCCCTTTTTGCGATGTACGAGCTTGGGCTTGCAGAGTATCGAAGGAGGAAAGATGACGAGACTGGATGGATGGAGTACTACTGGAAGATCAACTACAATAAGGCCCGCCTCGTTCTTAAAAGAGAACTTGAAAAAACCAAGGAAAAGCTTTTAAGAAAGCTTGAAGCTGAAAGAAATGCAATTTACTACATCTGCCCGAACATGTGCCTGAAGGTCAGCTATGACGAGGCGATTTCAATGAACTTCATCTGCCCCCAGTGCAGCAGCGAGCTGCATTATCTGGACACAAGCTCCGCAATTGCAAAAATCGAAGAGGAGATAAGAAACATCGATGAAATCCTTTCAAGCCTTTGAGATTTGCTTCAGAACCTCTTCCCTCATCTTTTTAGATGCGCTTATGCTGACCTCGATTATCTGATCTAGAAGGTTCTCGCTGAGCAAATAATCCCCGCTCTTCTGCATTGCGACTATGCTGTCATTCCTGTCCACAGTAACTGTGATTGTGGTGCTTCCAACGCTGAGCTCATCTCTCGAAGGATCGACCAAAAACCTGTTGCCGACAATTAGAGACGTTACAGAGACTGGAAAATCGTTTACGGGCAAATCAAAATCTTCTCCCAAACCGAATCTGCTTGCAGGGACTTTTGTGCTCATTAAAGCGGCTATCGAAGCAATTGCGGATGCGTCAAGCAAATTTCCGTCATCATCAAGAGCATGTATGTCTACAAAAACGATCCAGACGCTCTTCCCAGCTTCTATGCAAAGCCTTGAAAGGTCTACGGCCTCGCTTTCCCTTATACCCCTGTCGACGACTCTTGCAAGCTCTATGGATGTCTCATCAGGGGGCCCGGGCTCGAACGTTGGTGAGGCCAAGGGAACGAGCTCCGCGTTCACGATGATTATTCCCTTGTCTGGTGTGTCGGGGAAGGGTTCTCCTGGCTGCATCTTTATTCCAACCACCACCTGGGTATTACCGAGCCTGACCAAGGCAGATCCCTCGGCCTTCTCAATGACTCCTGTTTTTACCTCGACCCTCCTGAACTCCTCGAACTTCCTTCCATCGATGCGCTCTCCATCTCTCAGCTTTGAGAGAACGTAGTCCTTTTTTATGTCGACCAGAATGTCTTCAGGCATTCTCTTCTCCCTCCTCGACGAACTGCTTCATTATGGCCTCCCTCTGCAGGTTGTAGATCTCCATAGCACCCTTTTTGGCCAAATTAAGCGCCACCTTTATCTCTGCCCTCGTCATTCTGCCGTCCATCTGAAGCAGCGCGATCGATTCTATCTTGCCTCCTCGAATTAGGAATGCAAAGGGCATGTCCGCCTCGCCGAAGTTGTCCTCTTCCTTCATAGGATCGAGAACTAAGACTCCGTCGACCTTTGCAACAGCGACGGAGGTCAGCATTCCCTTCATCGGAATTCCCGCATCGACTAAGGCAACACTTGCCGCATTTATGCACGCAGTCCTGCTTCCAGCGTCCGCCTGCAGAACTTCGACGAAGATGTCAACAACACTCCTCGGAAATAGTTCCTTCATGATTATCGCTTCAAAGGCTTCCTTGCTCACCTTCGATATCTCGATGCTCCTCCTGTCCGGCCCAGGCCTTTTGCGCTCTTCAACG
>CAZZIT010000115.1:0-8791 GCA_964654365.1 uncultured archaeon | reverse complement strand
GATAAAAGGCTTGCAGAACTGCAACTTCCAAAGAATACCGCAATATGGGTAATAATCAGGAACGGGAAATGTTTGGCTCCTTCTCCCGACTTAGTTTTAGCCCAGGGAGACAGAGTGGTGGTAAGAACGGAGTGGAAGGAGATAAAGAAAGCAGGAGAGATGTTTGGATGAACTACCGTTACATCGAGAACATAGCCGGTCAAGTGCTGCTCGTATTTTCCTTCATTGTTCTCTTTCCTACAATTTCGGCTTTTTTCTATGGGGAGAGAGCGGAGTTTTTCCTTCTCACATTCTTGGTTTCGCTTTCTCTCAGCCTTTACTTTCTTTTCTACTCGAGAGGTTACTCGAAGACAGATATCGAGGATTCGGACGTCTACAGCGCTGTTGCAGTGATATGGCTTCTTGTACCCTTAATTGGTTCAATTCCGTTTGCACTGTGCGGTATCAGCCCCATAGACTCGATCTTCGAGGCCATGTCCGGATTCACAACTACCGGGGCAAGCGTGCTGACCCCTGAAGAGTTGCCGAAATCGGTTCTTCTATGGAGAAGCATGATGCAGTGGGTTGGAGGTATTGGTATAGTTGTTGTTTTCCTGATCTTCTTCCCCCAGGCGAGAAAAAGCTCGGCGCTCTTGGAGGCAGAATATCCTGCAGTTGTTCTGCCCAAAGTTCGCCCGAAAATGAGGGACATGGCCATCCTGATATTTCAGATTTATCTGATCCTCACGCTTCTGGAAATCGCGATCCTATTCGCACTCGGATTAAACCTCTTCGAAGCCGTAAATCACGCATTCACATCTATCTCAACCGCTGGATTCTCCACGCATTCGGAAAGCATCGCATACTTCAACGATGTCAGAGTCGAGGCGGTAATCGCTTTCTTCTGCTTTATAGGTGGAACGAACTTTGCCCTCATTTACGCATTGACCCAGAGGCAAATCAGAGCCATCGCGGACGTCGAGTTCAAGAACTACCTGATCCTGCTCTCTGCAGGCATCCTAACACTGACCATTCTTAACTCATCTCAATTCGATATCCTCGACTCTCTCCGCTACTCGGCATTTCAGGCTGTATCTCTGGCAACCACCTCTGGTTTCACGACCTACGACTACGACACCTGGAGCGATTCGGCAAAGGTCGTGCTTCTGCTTTTGATGATCATCGGTGGCTGCAGCGGTTCCACTTCTTCCGGGCTTAAGGTGATCAGAGTGGTCATTCTGCTCAAATACGCAAGCTTCCAGGTATTCAAACTCGTCGATCCCAGAAGGGTAAAGGTGGTCAGATACGGCAATTCGGTTATAACGGAAAAGCAGATGGAGGATGTGGTTGCGTTCTTTGTGATATATCTCTTTGTTCTCATAAGCTCCTTGCTGCTCCTCTCTCTCAGTGGATACGACATGCAAACCTCTATTTCTGCTACGATTGCGAGTTTGAGCAACGTTGGGCCCGGAATGGGACTTGCTGGTGGAAGCGAGACTTACGCTGGCTTCAACCCACTTGCAAAGATCATTCTGATAATCAACATGTGGATCGGCCGTCTGGAAATTCTCCCTGTTCTTGCGCTCATCTTTTCTGCATTTCGTGGAGGAAAGTGGTGATTTCTTCCGCCTTAAATCTGAACTGCTCTCCTGTCCTGAGGTCTTTTACCGATAACTCGCCTTTTTTAACCTCCTCTTCCCCGACAATTACTGCAAAGTCCGCATTTATGTCATTCGCGTAGCTGAGCTGCTTCTTCAAGCTCCTCTCCATCACATCCACGACGGCAACGAAGCCGTGGGAGCGAAGGTTCTCTGCAACCTCAAGAGCCCTCTTCTCAAGACCTTTAAAGTAAGCCACAACGACGGTTGTCTTTCTTTCCAATCTTGCATCTATTAGCTCGCATATTCGATCGAAGCCTATTGCAAATCCAGTCGCTGGAGTCTTAACTCCTCCAAAAAGCTGGGCAAGCTCGTAACTTCCTCCCCCGCATATCTGCTTCTGGGCCCCAAGACCTTTTGCGTAGAACTCGAATACGATGCCAGTGTAGTAGTCGAGCCCCCTCGCAACTCCCAAGTTAAGGGTGTAGGAGACCTTAGCAGAATCCAGGACATCTAGGAGTCTTTCAATGTAGCCGAAATCGTAATCGACGAGCTTCCTGCCCTCTTCAATTATCTCCCTGCCACCCTCCAAATTCATTAACGCCTTTATTTTTTCTCTCATCTCACTTCCAACACCTATCTCGGTGAGATGATTTTCAAGCCCCACTTCGTCTCTCTTGTCTATGAGCCTCATTACCTTAGAAGCCCTTTCGCCCAAGAAACTAAGTGCAGATCTGAGGATGCCCACATGTCCTATGTGGAGCTCGTAATCCAGTCCAAAACTCTTCAGCATCTTGTCCGCAAGTATTATGACCTCAGCATCGGCAAGATAGGAATCAGATCCTATCAGCTCAACCCCAAACTGCCAGAACTCTCTGTAGCGCCCTTTCTGCGGGCGTTCATACCTGAAGCAGTTTTCGAAGTAGTAGAAGCGTATGGGCTTTGGAAGGTTGCTGCATTCGTTCACGTAAAGCCTCATGATCGGGGCCGTCAGCTCTGGACGCAGGGCGAGCTCTCTGTCTGACTTGTCTTTGAAGACATACATTTCTTCTACTATTCCCTCCCCAGATTTTATCTTGAAGAGTTCTGAGTGCTCGAATGTTGGAGTTAAAACTTCTCTGTAGCCGAAGGACTCCACGATCTCTCTGAGTTTCATCTCGATAGCCCTTCTTTTTTCCATCTCATCTGGGAGAAAGTCCCTCGTGCCCCTTGGCCTTTCGATCTTCACACATGAAGTAAGAAGTGGATTAAAAAGGTTCTCGCAAAACTTAAATCTGTCTGGAACCACTGGATTTATGGAGTTTCGGAGAGAGTTGGAGACCTCCCGAATTTTAATTGGCGACAAGGTTGAGGAAAGTGCTGTAGAAATCAGATACGATCCCCTGACCCTTCAGACGAGCAGGATAGTTAAGAAAAGCATTCCGATACCGGTTTCTGGTGGCTTTGAAGAGGAAATCGAGCTTTCGAGACAATTCTGTCCCTTCTGCAACGAAAGGGTGGAGGATCTCGCTGCAAGGGATCCGGAAATCATGAAAGGAGAAATATGGAGGCGCGGAGAATGCCTCGCTTTTTCGAACATCATGCCTTACTCGAAGTATTCGTTAATCCTGCGTATTGCCGAAAGCCATTACCTCTCCCTCTCCGAATTTAAAAAATCTCACTTCTTTGATGCATTCAAGCTGATCCAAGATTATATCACCAAGCTGCCCGAAGGGAAAATATACATATCTGTGGGCATGAACTACCTGAAATCAGCTGGCAGCAGCGTCATGCATCCCCATGTTCAGCTTCTGGTTTCTGAAAACGCAACAGACTTCTTCGCACGCCTCGAGTGGAGTGCCTTCGAGTTCTTCGAAGTGAACGGAAGGGACTACTGGTCTTCACTGGTCGAGAAAGAAAAAGGGGGAGAGAGATACGTTGGCAGAACGCAAAAAACAGACTGGCTTGCAGCATTTGCTCCCAAGGGATTCTACCACTTCATTGGCGTTCCAGAAGAAACTGAGTTCGCTTCTATGAGCGACGAACAGCTCGAAGGTTTCTCGGAAGGTATTGTAAAGATCCTGAGGTTCTACGAAACAAAGAGGTTCAACGCCTTTAACTTCACATTCTTCTGCGGGGACAGAATCGGAAAACACTTCAGGACGAATTTTCACATTGTAGCGAGAACACCGTTTTCAAAATACTACTGGTGCGACGTCTTTTTCTCGAAGCTCTTTCACGATGAGAGCGTCACGTTCTTCTCCCCCGAAGACTACGCCAAGGAGCTGAAGAGTTTATGGTGATAGAATCCTACCTTTACGATAGAGACGAGGGATTTGTGGTCTGCAAGACGTGCTGGCATCGCTGCAAGCTCAAAGACCAGCAATGGGGGATATGCAGGGTCAGAAAGAATGAGAACGGAAAACTCATGGTCTACAACTACGGACTGGCATCCTCAATTGCCCTCGATCCCATCGAAAAGAAGCCCATGCACAACTACAAGCCCGGATCGAAAGTTCTGTCCCTCGGAAGCGTTAGCTGTAATTTCAGGTGCGATCACTGCCAAAATTTCGAGATCTCATTTGCCGACCTCAGCTACCCGTATCTTCGGGAGCTCACGCCAGAGGACGTCGTAAGATTGTGCAGAGATAGAAGGGCAGATGGCGTTGCCTGGACTTATAACGAGCCGGCTATTTGGCATGAGTTTGCTCTTGACTCCTCAAAGCTTGCAAAGGAGGAAGGATACTTTGTCGTTTACGTTACGAACGGCTACATGACTTTAGAGGCAATCGAGCAGTTCAAATGGCTTGATGCGGCAAACGTGGACGTTAAGGCATTCAGCCAGCGATTTTACAGCAAGATCTGCAAGGCGAGGCTTGAAAATGTGCTAAAAACCGTTGAATTCATGCACAGAAGGGGAATTTTCGTTGAGATCACATACCTTGTGATCCCAGGGGAGAACGACAGCAGGGAAGAGATAAAGGATTTCGCCTCCTGGCTTGTCTCGCTTGACAAGAGAATTCCCGTTCATTTTTCGAGGTTTCACCCCGATTTCAAGATGACGGACAAAATCGAGACCCCTGTGTCAACACTGGAGCAGGCGGTAGAGATTGCGAGAGGCGAGGGTTTGGAGTACGTTTACATAGGAAACGTCTGGGGGCACAGGTTTGAGAACACCTTCTGTCCCAATTGCGGGGAGATTCTAATTGAAAGGAGGGGTTTTTACATTGAAAGGGTGAATCTGAGCGATAGCAGGTGTCCGAGCTGCGGGTACAGGCAGAACATTGTCCTCTGATTGATTTTAAAAAAAGCTTTAAGCACGAGAAAAAAATCCGAATTGTGAACGGCAAGGTATACATCGTTGGCGCTGGGCCGGGGGATCCGGAGCTATTGACCCTGAAGGCCCTTAGACTTATCAAAGAGGTCGACGTGATACTTTACGACAGACTGGTCGGAGAGGAGATTGCAAGATTGATCGAAAACCTTGGAAAGAAGGCTATTTATGTCGGAAAGGATGGAAAAGGAAAGGAGAGGCAGGAGGAGATAAATGCTCTTATGAAGAAGTTTGCGGAAGAGGGTAAAAAGGTTCTAAGGCTAAAAGGTGGTGATCCGACTGTCTTTGGAAGACTCTGGGAGGAAGTGGTTTTTCTCAGGGAAAATGGAATTCCTTTTGAGATCGTTCCGGGAGTGAGCTCCGTGAATGGAGTGCCAGCCTGTGCAAACCTGCCGCTGACGCATCCTGAATTCGGAAAAGCGATCATCGTGATCGGGGGGAGAGAGGTCAAGGATTACTCAGAAGCCCTGAAGAACGGAACCCTTGTTGTGCTGATGAGCGGAATCTCAGCTTCCGAGATCTCGAGAGATCTAATAAGAAACGGTTTTAAAGATGAGACGAAGGTTGCGATCATCCAGAAGGGTTCTCTGAAAGACCAAAGAGTCTTCGTTTCCACCTTAGGGAAACTTTCCAGATCCGAGAGAAGCTTCTCGAGTCCAGCCCTCATGGTGGTCGGGGAAGTTGTGCGCTTCGTGGAAAAGTATAATTGTCTTGAGATTTAAAATGGTATAGATGGTGAAAAGAGCGAAGCTCGTCAACGACATAGTTGAGCTAATACCGATATTCCAGCTGCTTTCGTCGGAATACCACAGGAAGGTATACTCGGCCCTCCTTGACGGCTGGCTGACGCTCGAGGAGCTAAGGAAAAACTTCGGAGAGGGTTTTGAGGAAACTCTGAGGATTTTGAAGCATGCCGGAATGCTTGAAGTGAGATGGAGAATGCCTTCAGATCCCGGAGGGAGGCCCGAAAAGGAGTACCACGTCAGCTACACGCACATCTCGGCAAACTTCTACGTCTCTCTGAAGGAATTCAACAGAATTCTTGAGATCGTTTTCATGTCGGAAGACGAGCTGCGGGAGCACTTGGAGAAGATAAGGAGAGAAGTTGAGCTCGGAAGGAATTCTGTCGGGCACATAACGAAGACTCTGAACTACGATCCCCTTTTTGTGAGGGCGATCGTGAAGAGGTCTCTCAAGTTCAACCTTAAGGGACAGATAATCGAGCTTGCCAGGGATGAGGAGATATAGCGCAAGAGAGATCCTGAACAAGCTGAGATGGCATCCCGAATACGATTTTTCCCGCGTTATTGTGGTTTATCTGGACCGCTTCCAGGGATTTCTGGAATTCTCGGGAGAGGATATCGAGGAGATCGGGCACAAATTCGTTTATCTTAAAAGCGGAGCAGCCATTCCGCAGCACAGAATTGTTGAAATAAAATACGGAGGAGAGAGCATATGGAGAAGACAGTGATATGCGTGATTCATCTCAAACCGCTTTTAGGCGCACCGCTGCACGAGGAATTCGATGACGTGCTCGAAAGAGCTTTGAGGGATGCAAAAGCAATTGAAGATGGAGGAGCGGATGCTCTAATCATTGAAAATTACGGCGACATGCCATTTCTAATTGAAGTTGGAAAGGAGACAGTTGCAAGTATGACCATCGTTGCGTGGGAGATAAAAAAGGCAACGAGCTTAGGGCTGGGGATAAACGTGCTCAGGAACGATGCCATAGCAGCATTAGCAATTGCAAAGGCAGTCAAAGCGGACTTCATCAGAGTGAATCAGCTCCTGTTCCCCTCAGCCGCACCGGAGGGATTTCTCCACCCAAAAGCTGGAGAGATCATGAGATACAGAAGGGCAATAGGATGCAAAGCGATGATTTTCGCAGACCTGAATGTGAAGCATGCAGCCCATTTTGCCAGCTTTGAGGAATACCTTTTAAATGCTGAAAGGAGCTTAGCAGACGCTTTTATAATCACAGGAAGGTCGACAGGGGAGGAAGTGGAGTTGGAAAAACTGAAGCTTGCAAGAGATTGCCTGATGGCTCCAATACTTGCAGGAAGCGGTGTGAATGCCGAGAATGCTAGGAGGATTTCAGAACACTGCGACGGAGTGATCGTGGGGAGTTATATAAAGAACAGGGGCAGGATTGAGGCTGAAAGAGTCAGGAAAATAGTGAGAGCCGTAAAGTCTAAATGAAAAAGGGCTTTCTTCTCTTAACAGCCTCAAAAATTGCCTTTTTCAGCTCATCCCCGCTCAGTTCGGATATATCCACCGTCTCGTCGCTCATTAGGCAAAGCTTTATCCTTCCATCCGAGGTTATGCGGATCCTGTTGCAGTGCATGCAAAATTCGGTGTTGTCCAGAGGCTTTACGATTTCCACAACCCCAAAAGGAGTTATAAATTGCTTTCTCCTGTGCATGTCCCGGATCTTCACCGCTTTGGCAACTCTCTCAAAATCCTTCTCGAAAATTGTTGGATCAAGGTAGAATTTCCCCGTTCTTGAATTTGGAATGAGTTCTATCAGCTGCAGAATAACGTTTGTTTCATTCTCATTGAACGAATTCGCAAATTCAAGCATTTTTCTGACCTCAGATTCGTTCAGACCACTCATTAAAACCATGTTTAGCTTGATAGGCGTCAGTTTGGCCTCAACAGCCATTCTTAAGCCTTCTAGAACCCTGCTCAACTCTCCCCCTCCCGTGATGAACCTGAAGGTCTCAGCATCGAGCGTGTCTAAGCTGATGTTAACTCTGTCGAGCCCGCTTTCCTTCAAATCGAATGCCAGATCGCTCAGAAGGATTCCGTTCGTCGTCAGAGATATCTCCTCAAAATCGGGCATCATGGAAATGATCTCACATATGTCCTTCCTGAGCAATGGCTCTCCGCCAGTGAGTTTCAGCTTTTTAATACCAAGCTCGTAAAAGGCTTTTGCAATTTCCGCAATTCTTTCGGCACTCATTTCAGTTCCCGGGTCGCTCTCACCCTCTCTGTGACAGTAAATGCAGTTCAGATTGCATCTGTTCGTAACAGCTATCCTCAGATTTTTTATAGTTCTCCCAAATGGATCCGTGAGCATATTTCCTCGGCCTTTGCCAAGTCTTCAGGTGTGTTTATGTTGAAAAAGGATACCAAGGTTTTATCAAACTTCCTTAACTCATCCGCCGGATAAAAAATTGCGCAAAGTCTGGTGAGCGGGACAATGATCCTCTTCTCACCCATTTCGATCGCCCTCTCGATTTCAGAAACCGATCTTTCAGAGTAGTACGCGAGCAAAGGCTCAGCAAACCTGTGCTTCGGAATCAGCGCGTCGCAGTCAAGCTCAACCCCCTTCTCGAATACGAACTCGAGAAGCTCTCTCTTTACGAATGGCATGTCTATGGCAACAACTGCAGTGTTTCCGTTATGTTTAAGTGCTGCGTGAATCCCTGCGAGAGGTCCAGAGTCCCTGTAAAAGTCGCAAATGCAGTTGATTCCGAAGTTCTCGGCATATTTTTTAGCCTGAGAATGATCCCGGCATACGAAAACGGGGTCGTAATCAGAATACTTTTCAATCGCAATCTCTATCAGCTTTTTTCCGCAAATCGTAAGCTCAGGCTTCTCAACTCCTATTCTCCTCCCCCTGCCACCCATTAGAACTGCGAGCTTCACACTTCCGGCTCCTTTAGTTATCTATTTATTACCTTTATCCGACGATGGCCATGGACGTGTTAGAGGAACTAAAGAGCTTCAGGAAGAGGGATATTCCCTATTCAAGGGTTTTGAGCTCCATGTGCACGATTCCACATGAAATAGCAGTTAAAGCTCATCAACTGTTCATCGGAACAAACCTCGGCGATCCCGGGATCTTTCCCGGAACTGTGGAGCTTGAAAGAAGGCTAATCTCAATGCTTGGCGAGCT
>CAZZIT010000114.1:0-2408 GCA_964654365.1 uncultured archaeon | reverse complement strand
CGAAAGGTGACCCTCGACGATACCATCGAAATCGAACCTCCTCAGCCTTTCTACGTCAACAACAATATCTTTTCCCTCTCTTCTTGCGCAACCGTGTTTTTCTGCGAATTCCCTGACAGAAATAACCCTGTAGCCACGTCTCTTCAACTCTTGTGCAACGCTGCTCTTACCGCAACCAGGTGTGCCGGTTAGTGCTATCATAGCAATTCCTTCAGCTTCTGAAGGAAGAAATCGTTTTCTTCCGGTTTTCCAACGGTAACACGGTATCCGGAAATTCCAAAGCTTCTGCAGTCCCTTATTATAGCCCCCTTCTTTAACAGTTCCTCTGCAAGACCTTCTTTTGACCTGAAGAATATGAAGTTTGCCTGTGAAGGATAAGCCTCAACGAGCTTTTCCAGCTCACCGAATAGCCTGCCCCTTTCTGACTTAATCTTATCAACACAGCTTTTCATCCATTCTAAGTCCTCAAGAGATGCTATTGCAACCCTTTCTGCCAATGTAGAGACCGGAAAAGGAGTAGAAGCTGAGCAGTAGTATTTAACCAACCAATCCGGAAGCCTGGCATAGCCTATTCGCAGATTTGCAAGCCCAAAGGCTTTCGACATCGTTCTGGCTATGATTACATTTTCGAGATCCAAATCGAGATTTATGTCTGCAAACTCTATGTAAGCCTCGTCCAAAAATACTATGGCCTTCGTCGATTCTGCAATTTCCTTCACCAATCTGGGATCCTCTATGTTTCCCGTTGGATTGTTTGGAAAGGGTATTATGACGAGCTTGGTTTTTTCACTCAGAAGGTCGATTATCTGCTCTGGAATATGGAAGTCTTTCCCTCTTTGCACTCTGATCTCCTTAGCGCAATGTAAGCGGGCAAGTATGCTGTAGTACTGAAACGTGGGGACGGGAATTACAACTTCGTCCCCCTTTTCAATGAGCATCGTGAAAAGCGTTTCCAATATTCCGTCGATACCCGCTCCGATGACTATTCTCTCCGCTTCCCAGCCAGTATATTCCTCAAGCCTCTCTCTTAATTCCCTGTATTCTGGATTGGGGTACCTGTGCAGATCCGTAAATTTTCTGAGCTCTTCTATGGCCCTTGGACTTGCTCCATAGGGATTCTCGTTCGAAGCGAGTTTCACAACTTTTTCGAGGCCGTATAGCTCCTTTACCTCATCGATACTCCTTCCCGGAATGTAGCTCTCGAATTCTATGCATTCTCTCATCTAACCACTTCTAACTCTATCCTCTTCCACTCTTCCCTTACACCCTTGAGCGATGTCGCGAGGGCCTCGACAACCTTACCGATGATCTTCATTACGAATGGATTTAGCTCGATTTCCTCACCATCAACAACCAGCCTGACCTCCATTCATACCACCTTCCTGAACTCGCCAATGAAGTTCTTTATAACTTCTTCCGTTACATGAGGCATGACAACGAACCTTATAGCCCTTGGCTCCCTTATCGTCGAAATCACCCATCTACGCCTGTAAAGCTCGGCCTTGATTTCCTCGGCTCTCTCCGTTTTAAAGGCCACGACGTTCATCACGGGCTCTATGACTGGCTCGAAGCCCAAGGCGGAAATTTCCTCCACGAGGATTCTCGTGTTTTTCAGACACCTCTTCACGATTTCCCTCATTCCGCTGAAGCCTAAGCCTTTGAGAACTGCGTATGCTGAAGCAACTCCAGTGCCAGGCCTTGTGCCCGTGAGAGTAAACTGCATCTTTGATGTGAGATAGGGCGTCTCAACCTCTAAGGCCCTCAGAAAGCTCTCATCCCTGAACAGTATGCCTCCCGCCGGAATCGTGGCCATGCCCATTTTGTGCGGATCGATGGTGATGGATGTGACGCCTTTGTTGGCGAAGTCGAAGGGATAAGGCTCATCCATGAATGGAATCACGAGCCCGCCGAAGGCTGCGTCGACGTGCAGCGGTATATCCTTCTCTTCCGCAAGCTTTGAAAGCTCTACAATCGGATCTATCTGCCCCAGCTCCGTGGTTCCCGCGATTCCAACGATCGCAACGGTTCTTTCGTCAACGAGTCTCTCTACCTCGGCAAGATCAACTTTGTAATCTTCGTCAACGTTGGCCCTCCTCACCTCAACGCAAAGAATGTCGCATATTTTCTCGAATGAAAAATGGGCGGTTTTTGGGATCACTATGTTCGGGTCTTTCCTTCTCTTCACGTTTCTTGCAGCTCTTATCCCCTGAATGTTCGCCTCCGTCCCCCCGGAGCAGATGTAGCCGACGCAATCTTTGCGGTGCAGAAGCTCGCCAAGCATTGAGATTAGCCTTCTTTCAAGCTCCACAGTTCCGGGAAAGATCCCGGGATCGCCGAGGTTTGTTCCGATGAACAGTTGATGAGCTTTAACTGCTATTTCATGTGGAATCGTGCACATGGAGCTCAAA
>CAZZIT010000113.1:0-5584 GCA_964654365.1 uncultured archaeon | reverse complement strand
CGGAATCCAGATCCGACACGAATTTCTCAACCAGCTTTTCGGGAACTGGATGAGCTGAGGAGAGCTTCAGGATTGGGAGACTGACATTGAGACTGCGAAGGGCATCTTTTGAATAAGCATAACTCAAACCGCAGGCAATCAGGCCTATTCTTCCCTTCCCATCCTCAACCCAGTTCATCTCCCAGTCGTTGAAGTACCTCTCGATCTCAGATAGCTTTCTGTTCAAAATAGGCTTCAACTTCCTCGCAATCGCAGGAAGGACAACATCTGTATCTGCATGCCTTACCCACTTTGCTCTTTCCATTTTCTTTTCAGGAATTCTGCCGAGTTTAACGATTCCACTCGCATGGCTCAGCCTTGTATAGCTCCTGAAGATCATTGGCAATCCGAATCTCTCGGAAAGCTCAAAGCATTGCCTCGTTATCTCCTTGGCCTCATGAACGCTCGAAGCTTCAACCACTGGAAGCTTTGCCATTTTCCCGTACCATCTGTTGTCCTGCTCGTTCTGACTGCTGTGCATGCTCGGATCGTCTGCCGTGACGAGTAGAAATCCCCCACGAGCACCCACGTATGCAAAGCTGAGCAGCGCGTCTGCAGCAACGTTTACGCCAACGTGCTTCATGCATGCCATCCCTCTCTTTCCAGCAAGGGATGCACCGATTGCAACCTCTAGGGCAACCTTTTCGTTGGCCGAATACTCAACGTAGAACTCAAATTTGCCCTTCAGAAGTCTGCAGACCTCGCTTAGGGTTCCCAGTATCTCTGAAGAGGGTGTGCCGGGATAAGCTGAACAAACGTCGACTCCAGCTTCTATTGCTCCCCGGGCAATCGCCTCATTTCCAAGCAGTAAAACACTCTCTCCCTCGCTGTCCCTCACGACGTCCCTGAGCATGAAAGCCGTAATGGGAAGTGGTTAAAATCTTTGCTGAAGTCGAGTTAAAAAAGGAGGATAAAAATTCATGAAAGAATGCTCTCAAAAACCCTTTCATCGACCTTGTGAATCATCGGAATTCCTGTAACCTCGCTTGCAAGCGGCGTCAAGGCTGCGAGATCTTCTCTGCTCACCAAGTCGATTCTGAACTTTCTCATTCCTGCAAGCAGCTGCTTCATGCCAACGCTCATTCTGTAGACGTAGCTGTAAAGCCCAACTGCGCTCCACGGAATCTCGTTTCCGATCTTCTCTCCGAACTTGGCCTTGAATTCGTCGGCCAATGCGAAGAACTTATCGGGCTTGTCTCCGTATACTTCAGTAAAGCTCTTTGGCAGTTTTCCTTCCTTCGCAAGCTTCACAAAGTACTCAGACTTCATCACGGCTGTCAGCGGCGATCGTCCAGTCGTTACAGTCTTAACCATTGGTCCGTCACCAAAGTTGCTCATGGCAATTGCTTTAACCATCTGGGTTTCGTTTATGAAGGCTCCCGCGATGCTTATATCGGGAACATACTTGTGCTTCTCCTTTAGTATCCTTGCCGCCTTAAGCACGAGAGCTTCAAGGTATACTGTTGGAATCCCCATTTCGTTCATCATTGGTACTGGGCTCATTCCGGTTCCACCGCCTGCTCCATCGAAGGTTATGTAGTCTATTTCAGCCTCACTGGCAGCCCGCATCTGCCAGGCAACATCGGCTGGACGGTAAGCGCCTGTCTTTAAGGTTACGCTCTTGGCCCCGAGCTCTCTGATTTCCTCAACGAATTCGACCAATGACTTCTCTGTCGGCATTCCAACGCGGCTGTGCCTTTCAAAACTTTCGAAAACCCCGTCCTTAAAGGCCTGCTGAACCACCGGATCCTCTGGATCTGGCAGAACAACGTAACCCCTCTTTTTCAGTTCTATCGCCCTCTGCAGATCCCTTACTCTTATCTCCCCACCGATGGCCTTGGCTCCCTGACCCCACTTGATCTCAACCGTATCTACTTCGAGCTTCGATACAACGTATTCGTAAACCCCAAAGCGTGTATCCTCGACGTTTACCTGCACAACTATGTCTCCATACTTACCGTCCCAGAACTCCTTGAACCTCTTCACCCTTCTCTCCATCTCTGGCGATCTAACGACCTTGCCGTCCTTGAACTCCGACTTTGGATCGACTCCACATACATTCTCTCCGATGATCAAAATGCAACCAGCAAGCGCCGCTCCAACGGCGAGCCCGTCCCAGTATCTCCTTGCAACCTCTGTTGAACCGAAGGCACCCATGGCCAGCGGAAACTTCACCCTCGTCTTTCCTATCTTCGACTCCACGTTCACGTTTGGAAATATCGCCAAGTCCGGGTCAGGATCAATCCCCTCAGCACCCCTTAGCCTCGCAAGCAAATTGAAGTGCGACCAGTCCAGGCCGTAATCCTTCAGCGATGAAGCAGTACTTTCGCCGAAGTATCTTGTCTCAGGATACAGAGCCTCGTTTGCCCTGAATGTAGAGAGAGCTATCTCGCAGATAAATGGGCAGTCGCTTACGCAGATCGGGCACATTCCGCTCTGCGGATTGACATCTCTAACCCTTGTCCTCGTCCCCGTTGTAGACATCGCATTCAGGTAGGCCGAATTCTTCTGAACCCTCTCCATCTTTCCACCTCCACCCTATGCGCTTGACGATTTAAGGCATAAAAATTTTTTGGTTGTATACAATAGCCACTAATAAATACATGTAAATACAGTTATACCTGTATTGGGAATCGGGGCAACGAAATCGATGCCTTAAAGATTCCTCACGCTTACCGCGAAACATCTCGATTTTTTTCAATTTCAAAAGCAATTCACGAAAGATATATATATCGCACGACCTCAAAGCTGAAAGGTGATTGAATGGATTCTGCTGAAAATGCAAGAGCTTTGCTCAAAGAGAATGGCATTAAACAGGTTCTTTGTGCATTTAGCGATCTTCGAGGCTATTTGATGACTTTTTCAATTCCTGCCAGAGAATTCATTGAGGGCAATGCCTTCAAGGGCATTGGCTTCGACGGCTCCTCAATAAGGGGCTTTAAGAGCATAGAGCAAAGCGATATGATCTGGATTCCAGATCCGAAAACGATTAAAGTCATTCCTTGGATCAGCGATCCGCTCCAGAAGTCGGCCATAATGTTCGGCGATATTTACGAAGCTTGGGCTTCAGGAATTGCTGAATGCGATCCCCGCGGCTACGTTGCAAAGAGAATTGAAAATGAGCTGGAGAGCCAGGGAATGAGTGCAGTATTTGGCCCGGAGATAGAGTTCTTTGTTTTTCAGAATGTGGATTTCAAAAATCTCACCTGGGACCTATGGACATCTCCAAACGGCGGTGCGGGAGACAGCTGGGGAGCTCCAAGGGTTCTGCCGCAGAGTCCGGAACTGAGCGGAGCCTATGTGGTGCGCCCTAAGGAGGGATACTTTAGAGCCCCACCGGAAGACACCACCTTAGAATTCCGAAACGAGCTTGTCCACAATCTGGAGCAGTTCGGCGTTCTTGTAGAATTTCATCACCATGAGGTTGCAACCCCGGGGCAGGTTGAACTCGATTTCAAGCCCAAGAGGCTAACTCCTGTCTGCGATGCCTTTTACCTTTACAAGCTTGCAGCAAAGAACATTGCAAGGAAGTATGGACTAATCGCGACATTCATGCCGAAGCCGATATTTTTGGACAATGCAAGCGGAATGCACACACATCAAAGCCTTTGGAAAGGCGAACCATTCAAGGGTGAGGCACTTTTTGCGGATCCGAATGATGAGTACATGCTCAGCCAGGAGGCAAGATACTACATTGGTGGTCTGCTCGAGCACGCAAAAGCCCTAACTGCAATTTGCTGCCCAACGATTAACAGCTACAAACGTCTTGTTCCGGGCTTTGAGGCACCAATAAACATATGCTGGAGCCCGAGAAACAGATCGGCCTTGGTGAGAGTTCCAATGTATGTAAAAAAGCCTTCAGCGATAAGAGTTGAATATCGCGGAGCAGATCCGAGCTGCAATCCCTATTTGGCAATTTCAGCGCAGCTTGCAGCGGGCCTTGATGGTATAAAGAAGAAAATAGACCCAGGCGACCCCGTGCTGGTCGATGTATACGAGCTATCGAGCAGGGAGAAGAGAGAAATGGGTATTGGAGAGCTCCCTACAACGCTGAGGGATGCTCTCGATCACTTGGCGACCGATGAAGTTCTCCAGAGAGTCTTGGGCAGTCATATATTCGATGCGTTCATGGAGCTAAAAATCGACGAGTGGAATCAGTACTGCCTCTACATCACGCCCTGGGAGTTCATGAAGTATTTTGACATCTGATTATATAAATTTCGAAATTTATTCTTTACCACCAATCAGCCAAACCTTTTTAGGGATCGAAAGCGCAAGATTAACGGTGATTATATGGAAAGAAGAAGAAAGAGATGGATAACCGACTGGTGGCCAGAAAGGCTCAATTTGAAAATTCTAAGACAGAACTGTCCAAAGAGCAACCCTTATGGTGAGAAATTCGATTACGCCAAAGAGTTCGAGAGCCTCGATATGGAAGAGGTTAAGAAGGACCTAAAAGAGCTGATGACGAAATCTCAGGACTGGTGGCCTGCAGATTTTGGCCATTATGGCCCTCTTTTCATTCGCTTAGCTTGGCACAGTGCAGGAAGCTACAGAATTTACGATGGCCGCGGTGGGGCAAGAACCGGAGATATAAGGTTTCCTCCTCGGATCAACTGGCCTGACAACATAAACCTCGATAAGGCAATTCGACTTCTCTGGCCAATAAAGCAGAAGTATGGGAGAAAGATCTCCTGGGCCGATCTCATAGTCTTGGCTGGAAATGTTGCTCTGGAGTCGATGGGCGTTAAAACCATAGGATTTGCCGGGGGAAGAGAGGATGTATGGGAACCAGATGAGAGTCCTGATTGGGGGCCTGAGATCGAAATGCTAACGGATAAACGCTTCGAAGGGGAGAAACTGAGAGAACCTTTTGCAGCAACTGAAATGGGTCTGATTTACGTCAATCCCGAGGGGCCTAGAGGAAATCCTGATCCTGCTGAGTCGGCAAAGCAGATAAGGCTCGCATTCAGCAGGATGGGAATGAACGATGAGGAGACCGTCGCTTTAATAGCTGGAGGTCATGCATTTGGCAAATGCCATGGAGCGGCTCCAAGCAATTTCTTAGGACCTGACCCCTCATCTTCTCCGATCGAACAGCAGGGTCTGGGCTGGAAGTTTAACTACGGGAAGGGAAAGGGGCCTGATACTTTTACTTCTGGTTTTGAGCTCACTTGGTCTCCAACTCCGACAAAGTTCGGGATCCAGTACCTTCATCTCCTTTTTAAGTACGATTGGGAACTGACAAAGAGTCCAGCTGGAAAATACCAGTGGGTAGCGAAAAATGCTCCTGCAATAATCCCAGATGCCCACGATCCAAGCAAGAAGCATCCGCCAATGATGCTCACTTCCGATCTTGCCCTCAAATTCGATCCGATCTATTCAAAAATTGCAAAAAGGTTTTTGGAGAATCCAAAGGAATTCGAAGAAGCATTTGCAAAGGCATGGTTCAAGCTGATACACCGCGACCTTGGGCCGAGAGAGTGCTATCTTGGCAAAGAAGTGCCGAAGGAGGTTTTTATATGGCAGGATCCGTTGCCTGCGA
>CAZZIT010000112.1:0-1912 GCA_964654365.1 uncultured archaeon | reverse complement strand
GCGAAAAACGGAGTTTTGGTTGAGGTCGCTCTCCAGTTCACAGATTCGGAGATCGAGAACATTCTTGCATTTGCAAACAACATAAGGAATCCCGACGGAGGTACGCACGTCATCGGCTTTCGCTCAGGCCTTACAAGGGCGATCAATGAATACGGGAAAAAGAATATAAAGAAGTTCGAGCCGATAGCGGGGGCTGAGATCAGAGAGGGACTAACCGCGGTAATAAGCGTAAAGGTTCCGAATCCCCAATTCGAGGGTCAGACAAAGGGAAAGCTCACGAACAGCGAGGTGAAGACAGCTGTAGAATCAGCCATTTACTCGGGTTTGCTTAACTGGCTCGAAAAGAATCCAAGAGAGGCGGAGAGTCTAATAAACAGATTGCTGATAATAAAAAGGGCGAGAGAGGCAGCAAGAAGGGCCAAAGAGCTCGTAAAGAGGAGGGAAGAGGCTTCGATAACACTTCCCGGAAAGCTTGCCGATTGCTCGTCGAGGAATGTAGAGGAAAGGGAACTGTTTATCGTGGAGGGTGAAAGCGCAGGAGGATCTGCAAAGCAGGCAAGAGACAGGCGTTTTCAGGCGATTTTGCCGATAAGAGGGAAGATCATAAACGTCGAAAAGGCGGGAATGATAAAGATCCTGAAGAATGAGGAGATAAAAGCCATAATATCCGCAATAGGCGCGGGAATTGATAAAAACTTTGACCTCAGCAGGATGAGATACAGCAGAGTTATAATCATGAGCGATGCAGACGTGGATGGTCTGCATATAAGAACATTGCTGCTGGCATTCTTCTACCGGCACATGAGGCCACTTATCGAAGTTGGAAGACTTTACATCGCCCAGCCACCGCTATACGGGGTTAAAAAGGGCAGTAAAATTTATTACGCTTACAACGAGTTCGAGTTAAACAAGTTACTTGAAAAGCTCGGAAATGCGGAGGTGCAGAGATACAAGGGTCTTGGAGAGATGAATCCTCAGCAGCTTTGGGAAACCACAATGGATCCGGAGAGGAGGATAATGCTTCAGGTGAAGATCGAGGATGCAAAAAGAGCAGACGAGCTATTCAGGATTCTGATGGGAGAAGATGTCGAGAGCAGGAAGGCTTTCATAATAGCTCACTCGAAAGAGGTGAAAAATTTGGATGTTTGATGCAGAGAGATACTCGAGGCAGATCGAGATCTTTGGATATGAGGGGCAGAAAAAGCTCTCAAAGTCGTCTGCCCTCGTCGTTGGAGCTGGTGGGCTCGGGAGTGCCGCAATTCAGTACCTGGCAGCTGCTGGAATCGGAAGGCTTGGAATCGTTGATGGCGATATTGTCGAAAAATCGAATCTCCAGCGGCAGACAATTCATGCCGGGAATGTTGGAATGAACAAAGCGGAGTCTGCAAAACTATTCGTTGAGAGATTGAATCCAGAGGTTGATGTAAAAGCCTATCCTTTCACTCTTACCCCCACTAACGCTTTGGAGCTTTTAAAGGGATATGATGTCATTGTTGGTTGCCCGGACAGTTTTAGAGTAAGGTTCATATTGAACGATGCTTGCTTTCTGCTCAAAAAGCCCTTTGTTCATGCAGCCGTTTATGCGTTCGAGGGGGAGCTCTCGACATTTATCGGCAGCCCATGCTATCGGTGCTATCTTCCAAAGATGCCTCCTTCCACAGGAAGGGCGATAATAGGGGCTAATGCCGGACTTTTTGGCTGTCTTCAGGCTCTTGAAGCGATAAAGCTGATAACAGGCTACGGTGAGCCTTTGAAGGGGAGAATCCTCAGGCTTTCTGCAGACACGATGAGCTTCTTCGAGTTCAGCATTCGAAAGCGCGAGGACTGCAAAGTGTGCAGTGGAGAGCTTCAGGGGATCTTTGAGGAGAATTACAGAGACAACTGCGAGATAAAAAAAACTTAAATAAGGCAA
>CAZZIT010000111.1:0-10900 GCA_964654365.1 uncultured archaeon | reverse complement strand
GACTATTGCGAGAGGCCTCTCTCCCCACTTCTCGTCGGGAATTCCGACAACTGCTGCTTCTCTAACCTTTGGATTCAGGCTGAGCAGGTTCTCGAGTGTTAGGGACGATATCCACTCTCCACCGCTCTTTATCACATCCTTAAGCCTGTCGACGATCGTTATGTAGCCCTCCTCGTCCATCACGGCTATGTCTCCCGTGTGCAGCCAGCCTCCAGCCCAGAGTTCCTTTGTCTTCTCCTCATCATTCAGGTAGCCATCCGTGGCCCAAGGTGTCCTCGCCACAACTTCTCCAGCCTCCTTCCCGTCTGGCTTCACGTCGGTCATGTCCTCCTTGACTACCCTTACATAGCAGAGAGGCCATGGTACGCCTGCCTTCACCGTGACGTTTCTGACAAGCTCCTCCTCGCTCATATCAAGCAAATGCGGTTTTATAAAGGCACCTGTTATTGCGGGACCCGTTTCCGTCATTCCATAGCAGCTAACAGGATATATTCCCCTCTCTATGGCCTTGAAAGCCAGTCCCTCGGTTAATCTCGAACCTCCAATTACCATCTTCAGCCTGTTGAACTTGAAGCCTGGAGGCAGGTTGTCGACGATCATCTGCAGTATCGTGGGAACGCAGCTCGTGTAAGTAACACCCTCCGTGACGATCAGCTTGACCAGCATCCTCGGGTCGTATCTTCCAGGATAAACATGCTTGAACCCCAGAAGCCATGCCATGTAGGGCATGCACCAGGCGTGCACATGGAACATCGGCGTCATCGGCATGTAGACTTCCTTGTCCTCCTTCAGCCTGCCCAGACCTCTCATTCCCGTCAAACAGAGTGCTCCGATCAGCGTGTGGAGAACCAGCTTCCTGTGAGTGAACCATACTCCCTTGGGTCTTCCCGTCGTGCCTGTTGTGTAGCTTAACGTTGCCATCGTGTTCTCGCTGAACTCAGGGAACTCGTATTCGCCCTTTGCGTCCTTCAGCATCTTTTCGTATTCCAGATCGGTCAGACTCGTTTCTGGCATGTTATCGTCTGTTAGCACAACGTATTTCTTCACACCGGGCAGCTTTGACTTCAGAGATTCTATCAAAGGCACGAAATCCTTGTAAACCAGTATTACCTCGTCTTCCGCATGGTTTATGGTGTAAGCAATGTCCTCTGGACTCAGACGGACATTTACGGTGTGCAGCACCGCGCCCATCATCGGGATGGCGAAGTAGCATTCTAAGTAGCGGTGGGAGTCCCACTCCAGCACGCCAACCCTTGTGCCTTTCTTCACGCCAAGCTCTTCGAGTGCATTTGCGAGCCTGTGCACCCTCTTGTAGAGGTCCGTATAGGTGTATCTGTGGATGTCCCTGTAAACGATTTCCTGCTTCGGCGCGTAAAGCTTCCCGTATTCAAAAACATGTTTTATCAAGAGCTGATAGTCGTAGGCCATGACTAGGGGAGAAACCCACATATTTTAAAAAAAACCCACATATTTTAAAAATTTTCGAAATTTTTTTAAAGAAAATATTATTAACAAAAGATCAGGGTGTTACCTGTGAGCGAATCTGAAATTATTGAATTGCTCGAAAAAGCGGAAAAGCTCGACGTTCTCACTTCCGGGAAGTTTTTTGCCTACATTTATGAAACTGGAGATGAAAAGCTGAAAGAGATTGCGCTGAAGGCACTCTTGCAGTTTTACAACAAGAACATGCTCGACTTCACGGTTTACAGAAGCGCGGTTTATTTCGAAAGGGAAGTGGTGAACTTTTGCAAGAGATTGATGAACGCAGAAAATGCTTTTGGTACATTCACATTCGGCGGAACTGAAAGCATAATGCTTGCGGTTCTTGCAGCAAGAAATTACTTTCTGAAGAGAAAAGGAAAAGGCGTGGTCCCAGAACTCGCTGTTCCGTTCACGATCCATCCCTCCTTTATTAAAGCAGCCCATTATCTCGGGATGAAGGTGAAAATTTTCGACATCGACGAAAAGCTTAAAGCAGATGTTGAAGGCCTGAAGTCCTCGATAAGCGAGAATACTGCGCTGATTGCACTCTCAGCACCGAACTGGCCATACGGAACAATAGATCCCGTAAGAGAAATAGCGGAGATAGCCAAGGAAAAAGAGATTTTACTCCACGTCGATGCGTGCCTTGGAGGTTTCATTTTGCCCTTCTTCGAGAGGCTCGGTGAAAAGGTCGAGAAGTTTGACTTCAGAGTAGAAGGTGTGACCTCAATTTCCATGGACGTTCACAAATACGGTTACTCTCCGAAAGGAGCCTCAGTCATACTTTTCAGAGACGTGGAACTTAAAAAAGAGTCTATTTTCGTGAACACGTCCAACCCTGGATACGTTTTCATAAACACCGCAGTTCTCTCATCCCGCTCGGTAGGACCCCTGGCGTCAGCTTTTGCCGTTATAAAATACCTTGGAGAGGATGGATATCTTGGACTTTCCAAGGACGTTCTCGATGCAAGGGATGCGCTTTTTAAGGGGATGAAACGATTGGGCTTCGAAAGTGTCGGTCCTGTAGAATCATCGATTCTAAGCCTTTTTAACGATGATGCAGACTTGATCTCATTTGTCTCCAGAATGAGGGAACTGGGCTGGCATTTCCATCTCCAGAGGAGGGTTGAAAACTACCGGATTCCCCTTAACATTCACTTCACTATTTCGCCGATTCACAAGATAACGGTTGGAGAATTCTTGAAGGACGCAGAGAGCGCTCTCGAAAGGAGAGAGGAGAGAAAAGAAATTAAAGTAGATGAGATTCTGGAAAGCATTAAATCCGGAAGTTTTGACTCGAGCCTGGCTCCGATTCTCACGGAAATGTTAGAAGAGGAGAGCGCCAACGAACTCGCAAAGGAGATCGTCATAGACCTTTTCGGGTGAGAAAATGTGGCTCATCACGGTGGGATTCATCCTGATCACGTTTGCATCGCAGTCCATTTGGGTCACATTCTCTCCAGTCGTAACAAACGTTGCAGAAGAACTCGGCGTTCAAAAAGAGTTAGTAGGTTATCTTGCCGTTCTTTATCCGTTATTCTTCCTGATTCTAACAGTTCCCTCAGGGATCCTGCTCGACAGAAGATTCCGGTTCTGGCTCTCCTTTGGGGCCTTTATGACATTTATCGGGGGATTTGGAAGGCTTTTAATGCAAAACTACGAATGGTTCTTCGTTTGCCAGCTCTTTGCAGCAATTGGACAACCTTTCCTGCTGAACGGATTCGTTCCATTTGCTTCAAAATTGCACGAAAAGAGAAGAGCGCTTATAATATCCATCCTCAGCCTTTCAATGTATCTCGGAACCATTTTTGCACTCGCAACTGGATACACTCTCTACATCTACGGGGGAATGGAACTGCTGATTCTGCCAACTGCCACGATTTCAGCCCTCGGAATGGCCACTTTCGGAATTGGAATGTTTTACTTCAAAGAAACAAGAGGTGAAGGGGTCAGCT
This sequence comes from uncultured archaeon, assembly GCA_964654365.1. Taxonomy (GTDB): domain Archaea; phylum Halobacteriota; class Archaeoglobi; order Archaeoglobales; family Archaeoglobaceae; genus WYZ-LMO2. Next base: position 7,463 of record CAZZIT010000111.1, on the reverse strand, counting down.
TCAGATTTGCAAGGGTCATCAAAAAGCGGGACCTCTGGATTCTGGGCTGCATCCTCGGCTTAGGAGTTGCCGCATTTGACAACCTAGCAACATGGCTACAGCCAGCTCTGTATACGGTTGGACTCGGGGGAATCGCCGGAAATGCAGTCGCAATAGCCATAGTGATGGGGCTCTTGGGTATTCTGATCATCCCGAATGCCGTTTCGAAGCGTTCGATGAGAACTGTATACATCAGGACGATAATACCGCTTATTGCGGCTTTCTTCGGCATTCTGGCTGTAAGACAGGACACAATAGTCATCTACTCCTTCCTGTCCGTCTCGGGACTCCTAATGCTCCCCGCGTATCCCATAATCATGGACTGGATCGGGAAGTTCCACGAAAAGGATATCCACGGAAGCGCTACCGGATTTGTTGGCCTTGTTAGCAGGGCTATATCTGTGGCGATGATGTTCGCTGCTCCCCTTTTCATATACAGCGCATCCGCTTACTTTTCCTTCCTGACTGCAATTGTCGTCGCAGCTCTAGGCTTCTCGCTGCTGCTCCCCAATGACCGCAGGTTGCCAGCTTAACCTCCAAATTTTCAGCCTTGGCTGGTAAATTTACCTTTCAAAATTTTCGCATTATTAGAATTTCAGATGGCAAAATTTGACAAAAAGAGAAAATTTTAAATAAAACTATTTCGTGCAAAGAGCGGTGATAGAATGAAATCTGGTGTGCCCGGTTTTATCAAAGAAAGATTCTGGCTGAAAAAAGAGTGGCCGAAGGATTTACCCACAGACGCGTACATTCCCGAAAAACCGCTTAACGAAGTTATTGACGAGGCTTGCATGAAATACGCTGACAGGACGGCACTGGATTTCTACGGATTCAGGATAACCTACAGCCAGCTGAAGGGTATCACCGACAGGTTCGCCACTTTGCTTGTAAAACTCGGTGTAGAGAAGGGCGATGTGGTTGCAATATATGCTCCCAACTGTCCGCAGTTCGTAGTGGCCTATTACGGGGCGATGAAGGCAGGTGCGACGGTTACCGCACTCTCACCGCTTTTTGCCCCAAGAGAGGTGGAGTATCAGCTGAACGACAGCGGGGCAAAGATTCTTGTTACCGTAGAACAGCTTTACCCGAACTTCAACGCGGTAAGAAAGAACACAAAAATCGAGAAGGTGATTCTGGCTAACATAACAGGCGGTGAAGCAAAGGGAGAGGGTGAATTCATCGACTTCAGAACGGTTTTCGGCATCACACCAGAAGTTCCAAAGGTGGAGTGGGATTTCAAAGATGATGTCGCCGTTCTGCAGTATACGGGTGGCACTACTGGATTGCCCAAGGCCGCAATGCTGACGCACCAGAACGTGGTTGCAAACGCCTTCCAGTTGAAGCCCTATACCGACATTATTCTTAGGTGGATTTTCTCGCACAAGGTTATTCGTGAAGAGGGCGATTACTTGGTTCTGGATTTAAACGGAAGGGAATACAAGACTATGAAAGATTACTACGAAAATAAGCGTGGATCAAGGATAGCAGTACTCCCATGGTATCACATCTACGGTCAGAGCGTCGACCTTAATGCTGGTCTAGTAAATGGGGAGCTTCTGTTCATATTCCCAAGATTCGAGCCTGAAAAGATATTCGAGACCATTGAGACCTACAGGGTTACCACATTCATGGGCGCACCCGCGATCTTCATAGCATACGTCAACAACTTCCCGGAGCTGTTCAGGAAGTACGACATTAGCTCACTTATCTACGTGAACAATGGTGCTGGACCGATCCCGCCCGAAATTGTATACAAATGGGACGAGCTCACGAATCAGAAGGTTCTGCTTTGTGAGGGCTATGGCTTAAGCGAAGCTTCTCCTGTAACGCATACGCATGGACTGCCGCCGCAGCTGAGGAAGAGAAAGGTTGGATCGATTGGCCCCCCTATTCCGAACACTTACGCAGCTGCCATCGATCCCCAGACGCTTGAATTCCTCCCCGTAGGTCAGGAAGGAGAGCTCGTCATAAGCGGACCGCAAGTGATGAAGGGCTACTGGAACAGGCCACGGGAGACTGATGAAGTATTCTTCTACGCTGACGGAATGAAGTGGCTCAGAACGGGTGATATAGCTAAGATGGATGAGGATGGCTACTTCTACATAGTCGACAGGCTGAAGGACATAATCAAGTACAAGGGGCACAGCGTGTATCCGAGGGAGATTGAAGACGTCATATACGAGCACCCCGCAGTCAAGGAGGTATGCGTTATCGGACTGCCCGACTTAGCAGCTGGCGGAGAGACGATTAAAGCCTACGTGGTGCTGAAACCCGAGTACAAGGGAAAAGTGACGGAGAGTGAGATCATAGACTTCTGCAAGGAAAGGCTTGCAACATACAAGTATCCCAGGATCGTCGAGTTTAGAGAAGAACTGCCAAAATCCGCAGCTGGAAAATACCTCCGCAGGTTGCTGCGGGAAGAAGAACTGAAAAAACTCGGATTGAAGAAATAAGGAGCACACAAGGATGTTCAGATGAGAACAATCTCAAGCATAGAATGCTTAATGCTTGCAAGAGTCAGTGAAAAATTATAAATATCTTACACGAGCAAAGCAAAATATTAAAATTACGGAGGTGGTTGAATGGATCTGGAACTGACGCAAATCCAGAAGGATATACTGTATGCGTTGATAACGCTGCATAAGAAAAAATCTGGCGGCTCGATCAAGGGAGAAGAGATTGCTGAGCTTATAAACAGAAACCCCGGAACAGTCAGAAACCAAATGCAAGCCTTGAGAGCTTTGGGACTTGTCGAAGGTGTTCCAGGGCCGAAAGGGGGTTACAGACCGACCTCAAAGGCTTACGAACTGCTCTCGATAACGAAGCCTGAGGAGAGCATTGCAGTGCCCGTGGTTGTCAACGACACTTTGTTAGAAGACCTATCCGTGGAAGAGATAGACCTTCCTTCAATCTCAAATCCAGAAGTCTGCCAAGCAAGGATAAGGCTTCTTGGCGACATTCGAAAGATCCTGCCAGGAGATCGCCTTGTTGTGGGCCCCACGCCAGTTAACGAGATCTTGGTTCAAGGCAGAGTCATTGGCAGGGACGATACCGCGAATACCGTCATAATCGACATTGAAAAAATAGTGGCACTGCCCAAAGACACAGTGGGAGAGCATATGTCATCTCCGATAATCATGATAGATGCAAATGCGAAGGTCTCGGAGGGGGCGAGACTGCTTGCGGAGAAGGAGATATACTGTGCTCCAGTTAAGAAGGACGGAAAGTTTGTCGGCATTTTGACGCTTGATCACATCGCAAAAGCAGTTGCAGAGGGCAAGCTAGCCGCAAAGGTTGAGGAAGTGATGCGCCCGAAGATCGTTCTCGTGGAGAAGGATACGAAGATAAGGGAAGCGATAAGGCTGATGAGAGACGAAAATGTAAGAATTCTGGTCGTGACGGATCGGGGAGAGCCGGTGGGAGTAATCACAGACCAGAAGATCCTTACCAAGCTCGCACCCGAGCAATAATTCCTCATTTTTTAATCCTTGAGGCGAGGGCCAAAAAGCAAAGAACTGCTCCAAAGAAAAGACAGCTCCTGTATCCAAAGTTCTCGGCAATAAATCCGCCGATTAACGATCCAACTATCGTTGATAAATAGACTGTGGAATTGAGAAATCCTGCCGCACTGCTTCTCTCAACACTGCTTTCAAGAACGATTCTCAGGGATCCGACATATATAGCGCTCCAGCCAATTGCGATGAGGAGCTGTATGGCGAGGAATTCGTAAACCTGAGTGGAAAATGCGTATAGCAGGAAAGTTATCCCCGAAAAGACTGTTCCGAGATTCAGAAGCAAGTTTGGATTGAAACGCTCGATTCTCGGCATTATTATAAACTGCAGGAAGGAATTCATGAAGTATATAACACCAATCCAGAATTTCGATATGCCTATCTCTGCAAGGTATATCGGGAATATGAGCCAGACCGCACTTGCACCAACATGGCGGAGTAAGAAAGCGAAGTAGATAGAGAAGTTCTGCCTTATAATGGCCACCGATCCCCTAGGTCTGCTGATTTTCTGCACCGGAATCTTCTCTCTTATGGCGATGAGAAACGCGAGCAAAAACAATGCTGCTCCAAGGGCAAAAATTCCGTAGTAAACCATAATAATTCCCGCAATCAGCTGTCCAAATGCCCAACCAAGACTGCCGAGTGCGGAATATTGGCCGACGTTCCTGTTCTTCTCGTAGACATAGCTGACGAGCGCCGCTGGAAAAATTCCGATGGAGAATCCGACCATCGCTCTAACGACGAGAAGTTGCAACGGTGTGGTTACGAAGCACTGTGCGAGGAAGAAAGCGGAGGAGAGAAGGAGACCTAAGAGAAGTATGACCTTTCTGCTGTAGAGATCCGAGATTCTGCCGAAAATGCCCGAAGCCAAGAAGGTGCTAAAGCTGTAGGCCGATGTTATGATGCCGAGCTCGAAGTCTGAAGCCCCAAGTTCCTTTGCGAAAATAGGTATGAAGAGCAGTGAGGAAGCTATTGAGAGCTGTGAGAGGAAATTTATCAACGCAGCACGCATCGGGTAAAGGTATTCGCAGGTTATTTAAAGGTTAAGTATAAAAAATTATTTTAAAACTCTAAAGAGCTGCTGGAGAATCGATATGAGTCTCTTCCCCGTGTCCGTGAGCTCATAGACTTCGGAATTCTTTGTAACTATGTTAAAATCTATCAGCGCTTTTAGATGTCTGTTCAGGATCCCTGGGTTGAGCTTAGTCTCGAACATTAGCTGCGAAAATCTCTGAGGATTCCTTTCAAGGCTTAAAAGGATGTCGCTGACTCCATTTCTGGAGATAACTTTTAAAAGCTTCTGTTGGTCGAAGTTCGTCTTCACCCCGAACAGCTCCTCTATGGAGATCATGGTTATCACCACTATTATTTGTAATCACTTACTCTTTGCTTGTATTTAACCTTTTCTGAAAGTTTGTAATTAGAGAGTAGTAATTACCAATCGCTAATTATATAAAGAGTGGAAAAAAATTATATTTTTTGGTCTACAACTCCAAACATGATGGTTTCTGAATGCCAAAGACTCTCTGTGGCCCTGAAAAATACTAGGGCTCTTGTCGTGTTCAATGCCAAGGATAAAAGCTACAGGGTTGTTGATTGCTCAAAAAAGTCCTTCTGCAGAGTATATATTTCCAAGAACTGTCCACCCTACTGCGAGATCATAGTCGCGGCCAAGGATTTTGTATTTAAGAGAAGAAAACCCAAGGCAGAGGTAGTTGAGCTATAAGCGCTTCACCATGTACTCAAAGCTCCTCCTATATCCGAGCCTTCTGTAGTATTCCCTTACACCTACTCCGCTTATCACGGCAATTTTTTCGTACTCCTCCCTCGCGATCTCCTCTGCCGCTTTTAGCAGTCTTTCTCCAAAGCCCCTGTGCTGAAACGCCTCTATTTTGCCCAAGGGAGTAGCCTTTCCGTAAACATGCAGCTCCCTGATCAAAGCACAGTCCTTTAATGTCTCGATGAAAGCTTCGCGTGGAAATCTCAGCCTTACAAAGCCCACAATAGCGTCGTGGTCTGGAATCTCGAAGGCGATAAAATACTCCTTACCCCCGGAAGAGTCGTATTCCGTAATCCTGAGCTCGGCCTTTTTCCACTCTTCCTCTCTAACCCTTCTGTGCCCTACTTCTCTGCACCTAATGCACCTGCACTCTTCTCCGAGTTCCATCAACCTCCTCTTAACGAGCTGCCTTATGTTTCCAGCGCTTAGGCCGATAGCTGCGTTCACTGGGATGTCCCTCTGAATCCTCTGAACCCTGACCCATTCGGGAAACTTTGATTTAGCCTTCGCAATGAGTTCTACTACTTCTTCGGTCGTGTATGGTCGGTATTCCCCATTTTCCCACATCTCGTATAGTTTTGTGCCCCTAACCACCACGGTAGGGTAGATCTTTATATAGTCAGGCCTGAAATCGGGATTCGAGAATATCTCCTCGAAGCATTTCAGATCCCTCTCAAAATTCGAGCCAGGAAGTCCTGGCATTACGTGGTAGCAGACTTTGAACGCGGAATCCTTCAGAAGTCTTGTAGCCCTGATCGTATCCTCGACCGTGTGTCCCCTGCAGATCTTTTCCAGCAAATCGTTGTAAATGCTCTGAACACCTAATTCTACTCTTGTTGCACCGTATTTCAGCATCTCTATTATTTGCCCCTCTCTTGCATAGTCTGGCCGGGTTTCGAAGGTTAGGCCGACACATCTGACTTTTGCACGCTCATTCTTTCTTTTCGCCTTCTCCAAGGAGTTCTCCAATCTCATTCTGCTTTCAAAGGTGTTAAGGGCGTTGAAGATCCCGAGAATGAAACTATCTTTGTAATCCTTCTCACGAGCGATGAAAGTCCCGCCCATGACTATGATTTCCGCCTTCTCCACGTCATGTCCTATTTCTGAAAGCTCTTTCAGCCTTGCAGTCACCTGTCTGAATGGATCGTAATCGTGCTGTTTTCCTCGCTGTGCCGCTGGTTCTAGGCCAGTATAGCTCTGTGGAGTGTTGAACTCAACACCTCCAGGGCATGGAACGCATTTTCCATGAGGGCATGGAGCGGGAGAGCTCATGACTGCTATTACAACGATACCGCTCAGACTCCGAACGGGTTTCAGCCTCAGAAGCTCCCTGAGCTTTTCATATACCTCCGTTCCCCTTGCCTCTTGGAGTATTTCTACGTTGGAGGGAATCTTTCTGAGCCCGAAATTCTTTGCCATCTCCTTCTTGATTCTGAGCGCTTCCTCAACGCTTTTAGCCCTTTCTGCAATCGTAAAGGCAATTTCCTTAATTGCCTGCGCTTCCATCTTCCATTAAAGAATTCGGAAAGGTTTATAAATTTATTTGGCAACTCAATCGGCCGGGGTTGCAGAGAGGTACTGCGCCAGCCTTGAGAGCTGGTGCCCGTAAGGGCTCCTGGGTTCAAATCCCAGCCCCGGCGTTTAAGTTTTGGATTTTGAACACTCTCATCACGCGTCGGCGGGGCCCTTTTATCATCACCAAAGATAATTGGCCGAGTTCAGGATGAATTTTATTTTGCTTGAAGGAACTCTAATTGTTTTTGCCATGCGAAGGCTTTACTAAACGGACTTTGGTATCTATATTATGATAATTAGAATGATTTTAATATTAAAATCGAAAAGTTTATATACACAATGCATCTGCCCAAATTAATGGCGACAAAAAGTCGCCGAGAGGGGGTGAAGGGATGAGAAGGGAAGCCTTGGTGTTCGGTATCCTTTTGGCATTGGTGGTGTCGCCTGTAGTTGTGGAAGCAAAGAAAAGTGACCCGGTTTTGTTCGTACACGGCTTTACAGGGAGCGCATCCAACTGGGATGTGATGATAGCAAGGCTGATAGCAGACGGATGGTCGAGCAGCAAGCTGTTCGCCTACACCTTCTCGAATCCATACGATGCAAGCGATGGAGCCAAC
>CAZZIT010000110.1:0-1786 GCA_964654365.1 uncultured archaeon | reverse complement strand
CTTCCCTGCCTACGCAGGGAGGCTTGTGACAAACAGAGGCCTCAACGTGGAGGCAAAGGAGTACAGGAACCACATCAAAGAGGTTTTCAAGCCATATTCGAACACGAAGTTCTGCGTCATGAATGGGCATGGATTCCATGTTGGAGCAATTGCGAGGGTTAATCTCTTCAAGGACAGGTTAAATCCCACAGCGAAAGAGTTGCTGAAGGAATGTGCTGTAAAGTTCCCGAGCGATAACCCGTTCCACAACAACCTTGCCCAGGCTCTCGAGATGGTTCACTACGCCGAAGAGGCGATAAAGATTGCCGAAGAGCTTGCGGTGAAGCTGAAGGACGAGGAAAGACCGAAGCAGACGAAAGCCGGAACGGGAGTGGGAGTAGTTGAGGCTCCCAGAGGAACCTTGATCCATGAATACACTGTGGATAAAAACGGAATCGTGAAGGATGCGAACTTGATCATCCCGACCGGAATGAATACAACAAACATCGAAGAAGACCTATACGCCCTGCTCTCAGCGAACATCAACAAGCCGAAAGAGCAACTTAAGAGACTAGCGGAAATGTTGTTCAGGGCTTACGACCCGTGCCTGTCTTGCTCCACCCACTAAATTTTTTTAAATTAAGAAAAGTCTGCATAGAGTAATTTTCAGCTCTAAGATTACGGCTGAGCTCTTTTCAGGAAATGCGGTTCTGCCAGCAGGAATTTTAAAAAATTCCTGCTGTAATTTTTTTGTAGATTTCTCTGTTGGACCTCCAGATGTCGTAGCGATCGATGTGCATGAGCTTTGTCCAAACTGAAACGAAGTCCCTGACGAATTTCTCCTTTCCATCCAAAGCAGCGTAGACCTCACAGATCGCCCTCAGCTCCTCATGGTGCCCGAAGATCAGATCGAATCTCGTAGCCCTCCATTTCAGCTCTCCGCTCTTCCTATCATAACTCTCGTAAAGGTATCCTAAGTCATCAACGGGCTTCCATTCAGTGGACATGTCGAGCAAGTTGACGAAGAAGTCATTTGTCAGCATTTCAGGTCTATCCGTCAGCACTCCGAGGCTGCTATACCTATAAACCGCTCCAAGAGCCCTAATTCCTCCAAACAAAGCCACGAGTTCCGGAACTGAAAGCCTGAGGAGCTGTGCTTTGTCGACCAGGAGCTCTTCCACTCTCACCTTTAGGTTTATGCTTCCATCCTTGATGTAATTCCTGAAGCCACAAGCATTTGGCTCTACAGCCGACCAGAAGTCTACATCGATTAATTCTTGTGGCGCGTCAACCCTTCCAGGGATGAATGGAATCTTTATTTCAAATCCAGCCATTTTCGCGGCTTTTTCAATTGCTGCATTTCCTCCGAGAACTATCAAGTCAGCAATGGATACCCTCTTGCCTCCATTTTCTGCATCGAATCTTTTCTTTATCTTCTCGTATACAGCAATGACTTTTGCAAGATCTTCTGGGTGATTCACTTCCCACCTGCACTGCGGAAGAAGCCTTATTCTCGCGCCATTTACTCCCCCTTTCCTGTCTGAGTCTCTGTAGGTCAGAGCTGCGGATAAGGTGGTGTAAACGAGCTCCCGTATTCCGAGTCCTGATCCGAGGATCTCTTCTTTAAGCCTCTCGGCATCATTTTCATCTATCAGCTCGTAATCCCTCGCAGGCAACGGATCCTGCCATATAAAAACCTCCTTCGGCACTTCTTTGCCAAGATAGCACTCTCTCGGCCCAAGGTCGCGGTGTATCAGCTTGAACCATGCCTTTGCAAATGCTTCTTCGAATTCCTTTGGATTCTCCA
>CAZZIT010000109.1:0-3487 GCA_964654365.1 uncultured archaeon | reverse complement strand
ACACAACAAGCTCGGAATCAGGGCAAGCGATACAGCCGAAGTGGTTTTCAAGAACGTCAGGGTTCCAAAGGAGAACCTGATCGGTCAGGAAGGGCAGGGATTCTACCAGACGATGATGTTCTTCAACGTAACACGCATTCCTGTCGCTTTCCAGGCTGTGGGTCTTGCACAGGGAGCTTTTGAGCTCGCTTTCAACTATGCAAAGAACAGAGAGCTCTTCGAGCAGAAGCTCATCGACTTCCAGGTGACTCAGGACAAGCTCGCGAAGATGAGGGTTCAGCTCGAGGCAGCAAGGCTGCTCGCTTATCAGGCTGCTTACTTCCAGGACAAAATGGGCATGCCAGATCCAGGGCTGACCGCAATGGCCAAATATTACTGCGCTCACGCTGCAAGCGAGATCGTGAACGAGGCTCTGCAGATCCACGGTGGTTATGGATTCATGGGTGAGCAGGCGATCTCGAGAATGTACAGAGATGTGAGAATACTCGAGATCTACGAGGGAACGAGAGAGGTAGAACTTGAAATAATTGCAAGGTCTCTCATGGGAAGGGTGCCGTCCAAGCTTGGTCTTATTAGGAAGCATCCTCTAATGTAAATTTTTTATATTTTTTCAAGGTGATAAAATGGAAGAAGTTTACGTTGTGGATTTCATGCGCTCGGCCTTCTCGAGATCCCGTCCAAAGGAGCCTGAGAGAGATGCATTCAACAAGATCGACATGCCCGCAGTTGCTGCGATGCTCGTCAAAGAGATGATAAACAGGACGGGAATCGATCCCAAGGATATTGGAGATATAATAACCGGCTGCACGATGCAGATGGGTGAAAACTGGCTATACGGCGGAAGGATCGTTCACCTGCTCGCAGAACTACCAGTAGAGGTTCCTGGACAAGGAGCGGAGAGGGTTTGCATTTCAGGAATGTCTGCGATGCACCAGTGTGCCATGGAGATAATGCTGGGCTACAGCGACATTACGATTGCCTGCGGAATCGAGCACATGACGCACCTCCCGCTGCAGATGGACTTGAATCCACACTTAGGGATCTCGCCAACACTCATGCAGAGAGCGGATCTCATCGAAAAATACGATATAATGACCGCAATGAGCATGGGGCTGACAGCAGAGAAGCTTTTCGCAAAATGGAAGGATAAACTCGGATGGACCAAGAGAGATCTCGACGAGTGGAGCGTTAGAAGTCACCAGCGTGCAGCTGCGGCCTTGAAGAAGGGATACTTCCTGAGCGGCGAGGGTTATCCGACGAAGAGAAGGGGAGAGATCCTCCCGATCGAAGTCGAGCAGGCAGATGGAAGCAAGCAGGTTATCGACAGAGATCTTTCAATCAGACCCGACACAACGCTTGAAGCTGTCGAAAGGCTTCCTCCAGCATTCAAGCCTGGAGGTGTCATCACCGCTGGCAACTCCTCGCCGCTTAACGCTGGAGCGACTGCGATAATGCTGATGAGCAAGAAGAAGATGAATGAATACGGCCTTGAGCCGATGGCCAAGATCAAATCCATAGCATGGGCTGGAGTGGATCCGAGCGTGATGGGCGAGGGCCCAGTTCCAGCAAGTCAGAAGGCTCTGAAGTTCGCAAAGCTTGAAGTCAAGGACATCGACTTCTGGGAAATCAACGAGGCTTTCGCAAATGTAACGCTGTTTGCGATAAAAATGCTCAACATAGATCCGGAGAAGGTAAACGTAAATGGCGGAGCAATAGCAATAGGGCACCCACTTGCAGCAAGCGGAATAAGGCTTACGGGAACCTTAGCGAGAATTCTAAACATCGAGGGTGCGAAATACGGAGTTGCAACTCTCTGCGGTGGAGGAGGGCAGGGAGGAGCAACCATAATCGAGAATCCAAATGTCTAAAATTTTTTATTTTAAAAAAGTTTAAAGTCTGGGCCAAATGCCGTAGTATGCGTTTAAGACCATCACGAGAACAAAGGTTAGAAAACCTGCAAGCAAAACCGTTTTCGGGCTGATCTTTACCTTCGCCTTTTCCTCCTCAAAGTACCTCATTATTCCAGCCGAAGACATCAACGGGGGGGTCTTATCCCTTGTGCGGGTGACCTTTGCCATGTTTTTAACTTTGCCTGAGAGTATATAAAGCTGCCGTCTCAAAGTGAAGTATTTAAACAAATACTTAGAGTCCATGGCATGTTTCTCAATCTCATAAGGGATGCCCTTCAGACCCTCGGGGAGTATGGAGAAGAGAGATTTATAAAGGAGAGCGAACATGCGGATCTAACCTCGACAATTGCCTTTAAAATAGCCAAAGAAAGTGGGAAGATCCCGGAAAAGGTTGCAGACGAAATTATCGCTGAATTAATCCCAAAGGGATACGTCGGAAAGGCTGAAAGTGTCAACGGCTACATTAATTTTTTGGCAAACTATGAATTCCTTGAAGACACCATCGAAGTGATTCTGAGCGACGATGACTACGGAGCTCTCGGAATGAAGGGAAAGGTTCTGATAGAGCATACATCCGCTAATCCTGATGGCCCTCTGCACATTGGGCACATAAGAAATTCAGTGATTGGAGATACATTGGCAAGGATTTTCAGAAAAGCTGGATTTGACGTGAGAACCCATTACTACATAAACGACATGGGAAGGCAGATGGCAATAACAGTGCTAGGGGTGGAGAAGTTTGGTCTGAAGGAAAAGAAACCGGACCATGCAATTGCGGAAGCATACATTTCTGCAAACAAGCTGCTCGAAAGTGAGCCACAGCTTGAGAAAAAGGTCGAAGAGTTGATGCTAAAATACGAGCAACTCGAAAAGGAGACAGAGAAGAAGTTCAGAGAAGTGATTGAGAGGGCAATGGCCGGAATCAGGGCAACCATGGAAAGAATTAATGTATATCACGATGAATTCGTGTGGGAGAGCGAATTCATCAGAAACGGCTACGTAGAGAAAGTCCTGCAGGCTCTTGAATCGAAAAACCTGATAAAGAAAGCTGGAGCGTGGATCGTTGAGCTTGAAGGTTTCGAGAAGGAAGTTGTGATAAGAAGGGAGAACGGGACTTCTCTCTACATAACGAGGGATCTGGCCTACCACCTTTGGAAAGGGGAAAATTTTGAGAGGATGATCAACGTCTGGGGAGCAGACCACAAGCTCTACGGCGCCCAGCTCCTCAAGCTCCTCGAGATTCTGGAAATCAAAAGGCCAGAAATCATCTTTTTCGAGTTCGTTTCGCTTCCAGAAGGAAGGATGAGCACGAGAAGGGGGAAGTTCATTTCTGCTGACGAACTGATAGATAAAGTTAGAGAGGAGGCGAAGAAGATAATAGCTAATAGGGACTTCACCCCTGAGGAGATAGAGGAGATATCGGAAGCCGTTGCTGTGGGGGCTATAAGATTCGACTTCCTGAAAGTTGCTCCAGAAAAGCCTATGATTTTCGACATAAACAAAGCTCTGGACTTTGAGAGACAGACTGCAAGCTACATACAGTACACTTACTCAAGAGCTCGTAGCATTCTGAGAAA
>CAZZIT010000108.1:0-21034 GCA_964654365.1 uncultured archaeon | reverse complement strand
AGTATAAATATTTTTCCTGGATCATGATCTATCATGACTCACGCAATTTTTTAATGGTCCTTTGTAAATCTCTTGGTGAAAATGGCTTTCCTATCACCTCTCTTGCTCCCGCATCAAACATTTCTTTCCCTTTTTCCGCTTTGAATACCGTTATGCCGATTACAATAGCCTCGGGGTTTATTTGTAGTAATCTCTTAGTTGCCTCGATTCCGTTGACAACTGGCATCTCAACATCCATCAGGATAAGCTTTACATTTGTCCTTTTTGCAATTTCAATTGCTTCCAATCCATTCTTAGCTTCAAGAACTTCAAAACCATCCTTTTGCAGAACAGTTTTGATCGCATCCCTTATACTTTCATCGTCATCAGCAATCAGTACCTTCGTTCCCATGTACTCTTTTCATCTTACAGCATAATACCTTTACGGGTAATTGCTCAAAGGTTAATATCCATAGCTACTTCCTAAGAAGTGTGAGGGTCGCCGGCATCGATGTAGGGCTCAAGAGCTGCAAGCTTGCTGTGATCGAGGAGGAACTGCTTTACATCGGCGAATATGACATAGAAAAATTGGTCGGAGTTATTGCGGCTGGAATCGATGCTCCATTATCATTGCCAAAAACTGGAATGCTCAGAGAATGCGAGAGGAAGCTTTTAAAGCTCGGAATTAAGCTCTTTCCTTCAGGAGCGCCTTTTTTCAAGCCAATCGCACTCAAGGGAATGGAAATCGCATGTGAACTCAGAAGAAACGGAATAAGGGTCTTTGAGGTGTATCCTTATGCGACAAGAGTGTTGATGGGTATTGCTCCAGAGGCGAGAAAGAGGACGAAAGATGGACTTTTCGAAATAACGAGAGAAGTTGGAAAAGTCTTGGAAGTACCTACGCTGACGCACGACGAGCTCGATGCAGTTATTTCAGCTTTAACCGTGAGAGAATATCTTCTTGGCAGGGGATTTGTTTTGGGCGGAGAGGACGGGGAAATAATTCTGCCAAAGAGAAAGGAATTAATATCTCAAGGAAGAGGGTGAGCAAATGAACGAACGCGGGCTTGTTGATTTGTTCGCAGCAATGAACTCTCCTTCTGGTCCTGCATACGAATGCAGGTATTATCCGTGCCACTTTGATGGCCAAGACTGCTCGCTTTGCTTCTGCATATTTTATCCATGTCTGCTTTATAGATTCGGAGAGATCGTGATCTCGCACTCTGGAAAGCCCGTCTGGAGCTGTAAGGATTGCTTCTGGATCCACAGGAAGGAGAACGTCGAGGAAGTCGTTACGTATTTCTCTGCCTTTCCAAGGCAGGTTATAGTTGAAGCGGACTGGCGTTTTTTCAGCAAAGCCCTTCAGGAAATTCTCTTCGGGAAGGAACTGGGCTACGAAGTTGGAAAGGCCTACAACTTGATGCCTGCAAATTTCTACGGCTTCAAATGTAAGGAAACGGACGAAAAAGCCTTTCTTGCGGTAAAAGTCGAAGAGGGATACTTGGTCATCAGGGAAGTCATGGATTTCGAAAAACTGGGCGAGGAGGTGCTGATCCCTTCGAAATCCGGAAGGGTTCTCAGGGGTTTCGATGGAAAAAATTATGTTGAATGCGAGCTATGATCCTCACAACTTCGAGAAAACCGAGCAGAAAGACCAGAAGCTTTGCAAAAGCTCTTTCGAGGTTCATGGACTGGAGATACGTTCAGAGAGGAAAGATGAGTTTTAGAGAGTTTGAGAGCGGGGAATTGTGGATGATCTCTGAGCTGAAGGGGAACCCAGCCTTTCTAAGTTTTTACAGCAACGGTAAAAAATTGCTCGAGCTCTCGATTTCCATCAGCAATATAAAGAAGGCTGAGATCGGGCGAGGAGAGGTCGTGTATTTTGGGGAAAGATACAATTTCTTTGGCGCTTTGCCAGCAAATTTGCTGGAAAAATTCGACAGGAAGCCATACTTCCCGAAGAAAATCGTCGAAAACGAAAATGAGCTTACATTCTACATTGCGGGAGAGGTCATTTTTAAAATGAGAATTCTGGGGATCAGGCGATTTGACCAAAATCAACAAAACCCTCAGGAAGCTCTTCGAGTCCAGCTTCATCGAGAACCTTTGGATCAACGTAAATCGGACAGGGAATTCTGAGAGCTATTGCGATGCTGTCGCTCGGGCGTGCGTCGATCTCTATCTCTCTTTCATCTTGCTTCACCACGATTCTCGCGTAAAATGTTGTGTCTATGAGGTCGTCGATGACGATCTTTTCAACCCTTCCATTCAGCTTTGAGATTATGTCAACGAGAAGGTCGTGGGTCATCGGTCTTGGCGGGAGATAGTGATTGAGCGCTGAGTATATCGCAGTGGCTTCGGCAAGCCCTATGTATATCGGGAGGATTCTCCCGTCCTCAGCTCTCAGCACGACAACTGGCGAAGATGCGAACTTTCCTTTCGCGATGAACACCCCGAACACTTCTGCCACAAGCACAGAATAAGTTTGTTTTTTTGTATTAAAGCTTTTTCATGAGTTCTGGTAAGTGAAGACCAGTCAATGAGAAAAATAGGTAGTCCAAACCGAAAAACAAAACGAAAGTCCCGAGGAAGACCAGCAAAAATTTGTATGCTCTGACGGTTAGGCCTTTAAAGGAAGTAAAGTATGCCAAAATGCTCAGAAAGGCGAAATCGATCCAGATGTGTGAAGCGTAAAGAATTGCGATACCCAGAGTCCCGAAGATGAGCAGCGCCTCGCTGATGAGGGCACTGCCAACTCCCGCCCACCATGCGATGAAAAAGGGATTGAATGCACTTAGTGCAACTCCTGTCAGGAACGGGGAGAATCTCTGCTCTCTGACTGAGACCACTCCTATTTCTGAAGCACTCTTCAGCGTCAGATAGCCGAATAGAAGGAGGAAAATACCGCCAATCAATGCCAGAGGCCTCATGATTTCCTCAATCTGGCCAGAACTTGAAATAAAGAATGCTATCACTATAACGAGGGGGAGCTCAACGGCGAGATGTCCGCTGCTAACCATGAAGCCACCTTTCCATCCATGCTTCGTTCCCAAGGCAGCAGTCGCTGCGCTAAGCGGTCCGGGAGCCAGTGCACCTGAACTGCTGATGGCTATGACTTTGAGGATGAATTCGATCACCATTAAATTTTCAGGCGACGTAATAAAAGTCTTTTCAGATTTTTCTCAGGGAGTAGACAAAAAGGAAACGTGCCCTTCCTTTCCTGAATCCGAGGTTTTCCGTGCTCATCTTTTTCTCAAAGCGAAGCTCCCTTTGCAGCTTCGAAATGAAAAGTCTTGCATTTTCAACGTCTTCGAAGAAAAAGTCGACTCCATGCTCGTTTTTCACAAATTCTGCTTTGAATTCCTCAGCCCTCTTAAGAGCTCTCGAAATTTCCGATTCAGTGAATCCTCTGAGTTGAACCTTGGCCGGGTGCATCCAGAATTCCTTCAAGTTCAAGTATCTTTCTGGCCCATTTTAGCTTTTTAAGCTTCAATCCCTCCCCTTTTTCGAAATCAAAGCCGTATAGAACGATTTTTTTGGCTCCAAACCTTTTTGCAATTATAGCTGCCCTGTCTCCGTCTGTGAAGCCACCGAAGTTGTACACCCTGTCGAAGGGTTCGCATTGAGTTGTTGCGACGAATCTCCTCACCCTTGGAACGACCTCCCTTATTCTGTCCATGTTATCTCCATGTGCATGAAAAACGAGGATGCAACCGTTTTTTTCAAGTTCGACTAATCTTTCTGCATCCTCCTCCAGATCTGTGACGTGTATCTTTGGGATGAAGCTCACTCTCTCGAGAGCCTTTCCCGCGGTTATGACGAATTCCTCCTCTATCCCCTCCCCCCCGTATGCGCCGCCGATTACGGCGACTTCCTTACCTCTAATGCAGTTCAGGACATCGCATTTCAATAGCTTCTCCCCTCCAATCACCGCAATCAGTTTCGCAGCCTCCTCGTCCTTCTCTCTTGAGAAACCAAGGTCTTTAATTATTTGCTCGTAGATCTTCAGCCATTCGTTCAGCTCCATCTCTTTATCCCGATCCTCACCTTCAGCTCCTCGATCTCCCACTCCCTCACGTATCCCTCGGCCCCATCAAATTTCAAATCCTTCGAACGAGTTTCATTCTTTATGTACTCAGTCCATCCCTCAAGAAGCTTTGGATCGATCTCAACGAAGCTTACTATGAACTCTTCGACGTTCAGGTTCATCTCCTTTCTCATCTGCTGTATTCTGCGCACGATCTCTCTTGCGTAAGCCTCCCTGAGCAGGTTCTCGTCAAGTTTCGTATTGATGTAGACTCTTCCATTGGGAAATTCCGCCACCTCGTAGCCCTCCGGAACCCTTTCCTCAATGATGAGAAAATCCTTCGGGATCTTAGCTCCCTCGAACTCTATTTCATCTGGCAACTCCTTCAGCTTCGAAACGTATTCGGCAAATTCCTTAGCCTTACCCTTCAATATTGGCCCTATTTTCTTAAAGTCGGGCTTTATTATCAGTTCTTTCGGGAACTTTTCCGTGAATTTTACCTCTTTAACATTGCTCTGCTTCGCTATTATCTCGGCAATGCTTTCAAGTCCTTTGGCATTTGTTTCAACGATCAGCTCCTTCAGGGGCCATCTCAGCTTAATTCTCGCCTTGCTTCGTGCGCTGTTACTGGCCTCTACAATCGCTCTCGCCAAATTCATCTTCTCCTCAAGTTCGGAGTCGATAAGACTTCTATCGGCTCTCGGATAGTCTTCCAGGAAGATGCTTTCCTTTCCGTCTCTAAAGCTCTTAATGAAGTTCTGGTAGAACCATTCTGCGATAACTGGAGCGAATGGGGCAATGATTCGGATCGTCTTGTCTATAACTCGAAACATCGTTTCGTATGCGGAAAGCTTTCTTTTCGATTCCGCCTCCTCCCATACCCTTGCCCTGATCAGCGGGATATACCAGCGGCTGAAATCTTCGATTACGAACTCAAAAAAGGCTTTAACGACTCTGTGAAGCTGGTACTTCTCCATTGCTGAAACGACTTCCTCGTTAAACCTCTCGAGCCTTGAGAGGATCCAGCGGTCCTCTAAGCTAAGCTCGGCATCTTTTCCTGCCCTGAATCTGTCTATGCTCATGTAGGTGTAAGCGAACCTTATCGTATTCCAGAGAATGTTTATGTTTCTGAGAACATTTCTGGCTTCCTCCCAGCTGAACTTCAGGTCTTCCCAGACTGCCGAGCTCAGAACATAGAGTCTGAAGCAGTCCACTCCAATCTGGCCGATCACTTCTTCAGGCTCAACAACGTTTCCAAGACTCTTGCTCATCTTCCTTCCCTGCTCGTCCAAGGTAAAGCCATGCATCAGCACAGTTTTGTAAGGGGCTCTATCAAAGCATATCAGCGAGGCACCAAGCTGGGAGTAGAACCAGCCCCTCGTCTGGTCGTGTCCCTCTGTTATGAAGTCTGCTGGCCACAAATCGAATTTCTCAGTTCTCAGCGGGTATCCTATGCTACCCCAGCTCGCGACACCGCTATCGAACCATACATCGAAAACGTCTTTCACCCTGCTCATTTCTCCACCGCAGTCGCATTTGAACTTCACAGCATCTATTCTTGGCCTGTGCAGATCGAGATCGGATTGCCATGGAACTTCGCTTATGCTCCCAACAACCCTTATTTTACCGCACTTCTCGCAGATCCATATCGGAAGCGGAATACCCCAATATCGCTGTCTGCTTATGCACCAATCCTTGGCGTTGCTTATCCAGTCCCTGAATCGGGCGCTTCCCGCCCACTCTGGAATCCATAAGACCTTCTCTATCTCTTCGAGCATTTTTTCCTTCAGATCCGTGATGCGGATAAACCACTGCTCCGTGGCCCTGAAAATTATAGGCGTTTTGCACCTCCAGCAGTGGCCGTAGCGGTGGAAGATCTTCTCTTCCGCAATCAGCAGTTCCTTCCTCAACAGGTCCTCTATTATGACCTCATTTGCCTCTCTTATACTCAGATTTGCATACTTTCCAGCCAATTCTGTGAAGACGCCTCTATCGTCAACCGGGTTGAAAACCTCGATTCCGTATTTTAGACCAAGTTCGAAGTCCTCCACGCCGTGAGCTGGGGCAATGTGAACGCAGCCGGTGTTCTCTGCAGAAACGAAGTCAGCAAGTACAATTTTGTGGTTGAAATTTCTCTGAACGGGAATTTCTTCAGCTAAAGGATGCTCGTATTCGAGACCTTCAAGCTTCTCGCCAGGGAAAGTCTCAAGAACTTCCCACCTTTCGTATCCCTTTGCAAGAACGTCTATCAGGCTTTCTGCAAGGATTAATACCTCTGCAGCGCCATTCCTGTAAGCCTTAACCCTTGCATATTTCAGCCTTGGATTTACAGCCACAGCCATGTTTGCTGGAATTGTCCAGGGCGTTGTAGTCCACACGAGAACGTATTCGCCGTTTCTGAGCCTGAATTTAACGTAGATCGATGGATCCTCTCTCTCGGAATACTCCACTTCAGCATCCGCGAGTGCGGTCTCGCAACGGGGACACCAGTTTACCACCATCTTTTTCCTTTCGAGCAAACCCTTTTCGTGGGCCTTTTTAATTGCAAACCACGCAGAGTTCATGTATTCTGCCTTTACAGTCATGTAGGGCCTTTCCCAGTCCATCCAGACAGCCAGGGCTTTGAACTGCTCGGTCATCATGTCCTTGTTTCTCAAAGCGTAGTCCATGCATTTTTTTACGAAATTCTCGACCCCGAATCTCTCTATATCCCTCTTGTTTTTGAATCCAAGTTCTTGCTCGACCTTTACCTCGATCGGAAGCCCGTGCATGTCCCAGCCCGGGGTGTCTGTTGGAGAAAAGCCGTTCATTCTGAGATATCGCAGGATTGTATCCTTGATCACCTTGTTCCATGCAGTGCCGAGATGGATTCTGCCAGTCGTGTATGGCGGACCATCGACGAAGAAGAATTTTTTGCCACCCCTGGCCTTAACCTTCTCGTAAATCGCACTTTCTTTCCAGAATTTGAAGACCTCGGCTTCAACTTTCTGCGGTGAGTAGGAAGGTGGAATCATGAAATTCGAACATTCCGAGGATTAAAAAATTTAGCTGATTTTATTCCGAATCCATTGTGCTGAACGAAATAAAGCAGTGATCTGATTACGATTTCTATCAGGCAACAAGGAGCACGGGAAAGATGGAAACTTCGAATTCGACGAAAACTTTTTAATATTTCTGTGCAAACAAAATTCATGGCTTCGCAAATAAAAATCTTTGACCAGCTTTGCGGCAGCTTCATGGAGAGCGAGGTTACTGCCTTCAAAGAAAATGGTTTTTACAGGGTCGAGATAAATTCTCAGTGCCCGTACGTACAGCTTTTTGCTAAAAAAATTAAAGAGATGAAGTGGGGCATGGATGAGATCTACGGTCTGAACCTTTACAAGATGTGGTCAACAGCAAAAAGCTTTGGCGTAAAACCCTTCTGTCCCATTCCCACGGCAGTTATGAATGCCATTTGGTTCGAGGCTGGTTTGATAGCTGAATCCGTAGCTTTGGCTACTAAGACCAGATTTAATCTCAAAAAGGATGAGAGTAAAACAGTATTGGAGCTTGAAATCCCAATTTGCGGGTATACGGCATACATAACAGCTGAAAGCACACCTGCAAAGACTGTAAAGCTCAGCGTTGAAATTCCCTGCGCTGATGTGAAAAAATTCACGAAGGGCTTGGAAAAGAAGCGAATGAGAGATCTCGATGACTGTGATGAAATCTACCAGCTCTCCCAAATCACGGACGAGAAGACATGCTACAATCCTTTGGCTCTTTGCATAGCCTACGCAGTGCAATCTAAGAAGATAAATATTTTAAATGATGAAAAACCCCTCGTCGAGATCTCGATGGCTAAGCTGAAGTGAGGCTACCAAGGCCGTAAATTTATATAATATCAACTTTTTCTGATCTGAATTCAGTTATTTTTTATGGAAAACCTTATATACCACAACAAAGAAGTATTATTGCTTAGAAAGGGGAGGTGTGAGAAAATGGCTTTAAGAAGGTATACGTCCATGGCGTATAAAACCCCGGACGACATCGTTTTTGGAAGGGCTTTGTACCCAGTATACGAGCGCTTTGGTGTTCCCATTGGGGCAGGCTTTGTAGTGCCTGAAATAAAAGTGGCTCCAAAGCCTGGGAGCGAAAAAGATCTCAACACTTTCGTGAAACACCACAGGGAATTCACGGAGGAAATTCTGAAACTCTGCCTTAATCTTGGTTTCAAATACATAATGGTAGAGCAGGAGCACGTTTTCCAGCAGACCTACAATCCGAAGTATGCATATGAAACTGCGCACGCCCAGGTGGAGTTAGCAGAGAAATACCATGAGGAATATGGCATCGGCGTTACGATAAGGCACACGATTGGAGACATAAGAAAGGCTGAGGCTGAGGGAGGTTTGAGGGAGAGCGATTTGACAAAGAGAATGTTCGAATCCTTCGAGCAGGCAGCGGCTGCAGGAGTAGGAGATCTGGCGATTGAAACTCTCGGTGGAAAGGAAATTGTTGACTACGCCGTTGCAAGAGGAGACATAAAGGGCATTCTGTTCGGTATCGGAGTCTGCGGTAGCGAGGACATGGCATGGGTGTGGCCACAGATCGTGAAGATTGCGACAAAGTACGGAACGATTCCCGCGGGGGATACGAACTGCAGCGGCGCGAATACAGTGATGTTCTTGGCTGGCGGTCTGATGGATAGGGAAGTTTCCCACACGATGGCTGCATTGGCAAGAGCTATAGCTGGTGCGAGGAGCCTTGTGGCAGTCGAAGCAGGTGCAAGAGGCCCACTGAAGGACTGCGGGTATGAGAATCCGATAATTAAGGCAATTACAGGGGTTCCAGTGTGCATTGAGTGCACGAGCATTTGCGCATGCGCACATATCGACGTGATGGGCAACCTGAACAGGGCCATAGGAGATGTTTACTCGAATGAGTCCGTAGAGTACCATCAGGAATTCGGTGGAAGCACGGCTGAAGTCTGGACTGCTGTGACTGGAAATGCTGCAGCGCTTTCGAATACAGCATTGCAGGCAAAGCAGGAGAAGATCTTGAGAGACCTGCTGACATATTCCGACATGTACAGAGATCCGCAGGGTCTAATCTTGGCATATCCGAATGCCTACAGAATTGGTAAGGCCATAGTGCAGTATGGCAAGGATCCGTATCTGAGGGCGAAGTATGCTGCAATAGAGGCTGGAAACATAATTCTAGAGGCTGCAGAGGCTAAGAAGATAAAGCTTTCCCGCTGGGAGCTCGATACGCTCAACAAGGCAATGGAGACGCTCAAAGCACTGCCAGATGAGGCAGATAAATTCATAGATGACTGCTTGAAGGAGTACAAGAACGTGCCATACTTCAATCCAAAGAATTACGGATGGTGAGGGGTTTAACCCCTACTTTTTAGAGGTGAACAGCAATGAGCCCGAAGAAAAGAGTAATCACAGCATTGACAGGCGGAGTGCCTGACAGGGTGCCAGCTTCATGCGTTACCCAGCTTGGAATAGTCGATTCAATGACTGCCGTTAATGCCTATTTCCCGGAAGCGCACAGGAATGCGGAAAAGATGGCAAAGCTCGGGTCAGCGCTTTGGGAGCTTGCAAAGCTTGAATCTGCGAGAGTTCCATTCTGTCTCACCGTGATTGCCGAGGCGCTCGGATGCAAGATAGATTTTGCGACGCAGGAAAGGACGCCATCCGTCAAGGAACATCTCGCGAATCCCGAAGGGGTCACGATTCCTGACGACTTTCTGGAAAGGGGAAGGATACCAGTTGTAAGGGACGCGATAAAGATCCTGAGAAGCAGGGTTGGCGACATCCTGCCGATCATAGTTGGTATGGAAGGTCCCTTTACCTTAGCAGGTCACTTGGCAGGAACCGAGCAGCTCGTATCCTGGTGTCTGACAAATCCTGAAAAGGTAAACTCGCTTATGGAAGTGACCGCCGAAGCTGTGACCATTTACGCAAAGTACATGGTAAAAGCTGGGGCGGACATCGTCACGATAGCAGATCCCACGGCGTCACCAAATCTGATAGATCCCGCAATGTTCAAGACACTTGTAAAGCCAAAACTCGCCGAAGTTGCAGAGAATGTCGGTGCCATAACGGTTCTGCACATCTGCGGAGACGTGACCAAAATCTTAGCAGACATGGCAGAATGTGGATTCAACGGTCTGAGCATCGAGGAGGCTGTGGATGTTGCAAAGGCAAGGAGAATCGTGGGAGATGAAGTTGCCCTAATCGGCAACGTTTCTGCAAGCAAGACACTTCCGTTTGGAACACCAGATGCTGTAAAGGCTGAGGCTCTCAAGGCTTTGCAGAGTGGAGTGGATGTTTTAGCTCCTGGTTGCGGATTGCCGCCAATTACGCCAATACAAAACGTCGTAGCAATGGTTCAGGCCGCTGAGATTTGGAACCAGCCAAGAAGAAAGATTGCAGTTGCTGGAGCTTTAACGCCTGAAATGGCAAAAGAAATCGGATTTGGAATAGGCGAGGCTCTCGCCAAGATGATTTATGAAAGGTGAAATTGGAGGTGGGTTAGATGGAAGGTCGTGAGATTGGTTGGGCCATGGTTGAGGGGATTTTGGCCGGAATGAGACCATCCGTAAAGGAGGAAGTGATAGACTTCGACAAAATATTCGTGAGATATAACGTGCTCGAGGAGGAGAAGAAACTCGGATTAAAGCCAGAGGAGCTGGTGAAGGACATATTGCCGAAGGAGGAACCATGGAAGACGATAGCATACGCTGTATTTAAAGGAGACACCAAGACAGCCCTGGAAGAGACAAAAAAGGCCCTGGAAAAGTATTCACCAAAGGAAATTGTAGACAAAGGTTTAGCTCCAGGAATGCATGCGGTTTCGAAGCTGTACGATGATGGAATCTATTATCTGCCTCAGGTCATGCTTTCAGCAGACGCGATGAGCGCTGCGGTGCAGTACATAGAGCAGAAAGTCGGAGCAGGAAAGGTTGAGAAGAAGGGCAAGGTCGTGATGCACGTTGCTGAAGGAGACATACACGATCTGGGCAAGAACCTCGCAAAGGTCTTCCTGGTCGCAGATGGCTGGGAAGTCGTAGACCTTGGCAGAGATGTCCCAGTCGATGAAGTTGTAAAGGCAGTCGAAAAGCACAAGCCTGTAATGGTTACTGGAACCGCTTTGATGACGACAACGATGACTGCTTTTCCAAAAATTGCCAAGAAGCTCATTGAGAAGGGCATAAGGATTCCGTTAATCTGCGGTGGTGGAGCTGTTAACGAGGACTTCGTAAACACGTTCGAACTCGGAGTCATCGGAAAGAAGGCTCATCAGGCGCCAAAGTTTGCTGAGGCTGCTAAGAAAGGCATTTCGTGGGAGGAGCTGCGGGCAAAATGGCATGAAATTGCCCCAGCCTAATTTTTATTTTTATAATACAGGGTAGCTTATGTCTTATGTGATCTATGCGGCAATGGGCCTTTTGGGCTTAGCTGTTGGCTTGGCAATCTTGGTATTCATGAGCTTTGGGATCCTGAAACCAAGGGAAGGTTCGAATTTAGACCGTGGTCAGGCGCCCTGGTATCTCTGGGTTTCCGGAATTGCGATGTTCATTTCGAGCGCTTACTTTGCCATGCACAGCGATTATCTCGATGCTGCCACCTTTGGTGGCTATGGCGTGTTCTGGACGGCCCTCGGAACACTCTTTTACTGGGATGGAGACAGCAGAACGATCGGGCCAGTATCCGTCGTTTACATGTTTTGGTCGCTTGCCCTGATGTTCGCCTATGCCACTGTGAGTGCAACTCTGTTCCTGGTATTGCTCCTGCTTGTTCTGGTCTTCCTTTCTCTAATCCCCTCGGCCTGGGGAAAGGAGAATGCAAAATTACTTGGAGTTCTTGAGCTTCTCTGCCTGATCTTTACCCTGATAGCAATTTTCGGATTGATATTATCTTCGATTCCGGCGCTGAGAGGTTATGCAGGCATATTTCTATGGCCACCATTAATCTAATTTTTTATTCTGGTGTTTAAATGGTCAGGGTTCTGATTTTGAGCGGTTTTCTGGGAAGCGGGAAGACAAGCCTGATTTTAAGACTTGGGAAGCATTTTGCCGAAAGGCTGGGAAAAAGGAGTGTTATAGTTGTCAATGAAATTGGAGAAGTCGGAGTAGATGGCGATTACCTTAGAAAACTCGGAATGAACTCTTACGAGATAACTGATGGTTGCATCTGCTGCACTCTGAGGAGAGATCTTGAATCGACCTTATCTGAGGTTATTTCAACTTTCAGTCCCGACTATGTGTTGATAGAACCCACAGGAATAGCCTTTCCTTCGGCAATTCGGAAGGTGGTTAAGAAATTCGGTTTGGATGCGCTGGTAATCGGTGTTGCAGACGCAAAAAGATTCTTGAAGCTTTACGGGGAGGCAAGAGAGTTCATCGAAAGGCAGCTAAGAGAGGTGGAAGTAGTTGCCGTGAATAAAGTAGATGAGGTCAAGTCGAGGGCTGAGCTTGGCGTTCTCGTTGAGATGATCAGGCAGATAAGTCCGAATGCAAAAATCGTTTTCACGTCAGCGAAGACGGGTGAAGGCTTTGACGAACTTCTCAAATCACTCGATCACAACGTAGGATTTGAGGCAAGAGATGATCTTGGAGATAGCACACGCGAAGCCGGAGCATCATGGTATTCAAGTAGCTTTCTTATAAAATTAAAAAAGCCTGTTGCGGCAGTTGGGCTGAGAAATTTGATCGTTGAGCTAATGGAGGAGTTAAGGGATTTATCTGGAGACATACAGCATTATAAAATGCTCCTTTCGTCGCAAAATGGTGTTTTGAAGCTTGGGTTAACTGGAAAAGATGAATCTGTAAGCTTGGATGGAAGCTTGGCTGGCTGGGTCGCAGAGGCAAAGCTAAACGTTTTGCTCATCGACAAAACTCTAAATCCAGAGCAGCTTGAAAAAACATTTATAAACCTGCTAAATAGAAAATCTGAAGAATTTGGGTTCGAATTTGAGTGTGCAAGCCATGAGCACGGCGAAAAAGAGCATGAGGAGGTGGATAACTGATGGGAATCGGAGTTGCAATCGACTTAGGTACGAGTGGCTTTAGGGCTCAGGCCATGGATGTCGACAGCGGGAAGGTCATTTCCACGGCAATAACCCTACATCACCCTCTGCCAGGCATAAACGTGATGGACCATCTCACCTTTGCAATTGAATATGGATTGGACCTTGCCCACAGAATAGTCGTGGATGCTGTGGACAAGCTGCTGAGAAGGCTTAGAGTTAACCTGAAAGAAGTTGAGAGGATGGCGGTAAGCGGGAATCCAACACAGCTTTCGATATTTCAGGGAATAGAGATCCGGGATCTTGCCTATGCTGGGGAAAGAGCTTTAGAGCTCAGGGGTGTCAAACCGCCAAAAAGAGATGCTGCAGTTATTAAAACAGGGGATGTAGGGCTGAGGAATTTATCTGAAGAGGTAGACCTTTATGTTCCGCCCTGCATAAAGCATGAACTTGGAGCCGATGCAATTGCGATGATGTTGAAGTCGGGATTTCTTGAGGAAGAGCTTGCGATGGTCGCGGACTACGGCACAAATGCGGAAATCGCTTTGAAAGTTGGAGACAGGATCTTAACAGGTTCATGCGCAGCGGGACCCGCAATAGAGGGGCAGCACATTGAAAAAGGTATGCTCGCTGCTCCGGGGGCTATTTCTGATATCTCTTTCGAGATCATGGGCTGGAGAAACTTTGTGCTGAGCGAAGAGATGTACGCAAAGCGGGGAGACATTGTAGACGTGGAAAAGGGCAGGGTTCTGGAGAAGGGGCCAATGCATGGCAGGGCAAAGGGCATAACGGGGACAGGAGTAATTGCAGGAATTGCGGTAGGTCTTGTGAAGGGCCTGATAAAGCCTCCGAGAATACTAACCTCAGACAGAAGGCTACACTTCCAGGACGGTGTTTATCTGACTGAGAAAGACATTGAGGAAGCAGGAAAGGCACTCGGAGCTTTTAGAGCAGGTTTTCTCACGCTTGCAGAGGAAGCTGGGATAAGCTTTTCTGATATTAAAACGATGTACATGGCTGGTGCTTCAGGTTTTTACGTTGACCCGATCAAGTCGAGAATTGTGGGGGAGATTCCTCCCTCAGCTGAAAAGATATACCAGGTGGGAAACACCTCGCTCGCGTTAGCTGCAGATATTGTGAGGTCTCCAGAGTATTTGGACACCCTGCAGAACTTTGCTGAAGAGCTCAGGGCACAGCATGTGATGTTTGCGACTTCTGAGGTCTTTCAGAATGCATACACACTTGAACTTGCCTACTGGACCGAGGGAATGAAGCTGGAGGACTACAACAGGTTTCTGAGTGCATACGGGATAAGGCAGAAAATAACGGCTCAGTCTGGCGCCCCTGTCGTCGTGAAGGTTGTGCCGAGAGACATAGCGGATCTGGGAAAACTGGGACTCGAGGTCGTCTCAGACGTAGGAACGCTTGTCGAGATAGATGTGAAGGGATGCAAGGAGTGCAAAAAATGCGTTAAAAACTGTCCGGAGAATGCGATATTGTCCGTTGGTGAAGAAAAGGTTACCATAAGCTCAAGCCTTTGTCTGGGGACTGCCTGCAGGAGATGCGTCATGGCCTGTACTGAAAAGATCCTCGACTTCAGCAGGGCGAGGGTGAAAATGGAGGTTTGATGATGAAGACTAAAATGCAGGAGATTCTCGAATTTTTGAGATCTCTGAAAGGGGTTGAGGATGTCAGATTGTTAACGGAATCGGAGAAGAGGGAATTCATGAGAATCGAAGAGAAGGCTGAGAAAAGCTCGCTGATGGGCCTAATGCCGGGAATAAATCAGGGTGTCAGGGAGGCAATTGGGAGAACGTTTACGGTTGCGGCAATTACAAATGACGATTTTGAGTGGCCAAAAAGGGGCACGGTGAAGTTTATTTACAGGGGAGAAGTGATAGGCGAGGAGATAAGGGACGAGGAAGAGCTCAGAAGGTTGAAGAATGAGGGTAATACGGTAATCGGTGATATTTTTGTTCTATATGTAGAAAAAATAAAAAATCTTGGAATAAATATTGGGGAGGCTACACTCGTAATACCTCCCTTAGATCTGCCCTGGACTGGAAGCGTTCCTCATGCGAAAGGGGTAGTTGTAGGCAGCCCCTCTACGCCCTCAGACCTCTATCTTAAAAAGCTCATGAGCTGGGAGGGGGACGGAAAGGGGACTGTGCTAATCGGTTTTGAAATTGAGTAATTATTTTAATTTTTAATTTTTGACGCAGCCTAAAGCAGATGAGAAAATTTATATCTTTAATCCATATGGTAATTGTCGTAAGGGGGAGGATTTACCTATGGATGGAGATGTGAGGAAGATCATTGAGGAGAAGGACAAAAAGATCGAGGAGCTACAGGCAAAAATAAGGGAGCTGGAGAAAAAGCTCAGATACTACGAGATCAGGGAAATATATCGTGGCATCGTTCCCGATGAGCTTCTGCAGAAACTGATGGATCTTCCACCAGAAATGATGCTAATTGAGATCGGGAAGTATCTCAGAGAGAAAACTGTGGAGAGGGTCAAACTGGACGTTGAAAAAGTTCAGAGGGAGAAGGAGGAGATAAGCAGGACTGTAGAGGATATCAAAACAGCCGAAGCTAAATTATCCGGAGTCAGGGCGAGAGTTGGAGTGGACCTGAACTTCACACAAAGGTATGACTTCAGCGGAAGCGACGTCGTTTTCCTCGGCGAGGATCTCATGAAAACCCTTGGTGCTTCCGAAGGTGACTACATTGTCGTTCAAAAAGACGGCAGCGTGAATCTTAGAGTCCTCCCTTACACGAAATCTGGTTTTATAGTCTTACCTACCTGGGTTAGGGAGAAGATAGGAGCAAAGGTGAACGATTATGTGGAGGTGATTAAGAGATGAAGCTAACACCAAAGATCGTTTTGATAGTTCTCTTGGCAAGCTTCGTGCCCCTGCTAGTTCTGGCTCAGCTCACCTTGGTTGGAGTTGCCCAGTCCGGTGAAAGTGCAAGGACAGGAGTTATAAATGTCAGCCAGGTTTACATTGAAAAGGCAGGACAGGAAGCTGTTAAAATGAAAACCGAAGACCTTGCAAAGAAGGTAGAGCTTTACCTTCGTCAGAAGCTCAGAGAGAATCCCAATCTCACTACCTTGGACCTGATGACGGATCCAGATTTCTTGGAGTTGTCCGCAAAGAGATGGGGGATGGGGGAGTATACATGGATCTTAGGGGGCAGTGTGGCTGGCGCTGAGAGGAGGGTTGTAACGGTCGTCTATCCGACCCTTCCGAAGACTCAGTGGGGTAAGGACATAAAGAACGACTTGGGATGGGACAAAAGCATGCCAGAGCTCTACAATCTAACGCTATCTTCGATGGGTAGCTTTACGCAGGTTACATGCAGTTATTACAAGTGGATCGAGCCTGACACAAAGAAGGAGGTTGAGAAATACGGGTGCAACATCCCAGTTTCTCTAAGCCTTAGGGTTTACGATCCAACGCTTAATACAAGCGTCATCCTAATTGCGGGCACGGGGGCTTACATTGATGGCTACTTCCAGTACTTGACGAAGAATCCTGCAAATCCAGCGGAAAACATTGCCGGAGAAGTTACAAAGAGCATTGAAAAGGCTGGAGAACAGATATACGTAAACCTCGGTATCGCCTTTGCGATTGCAGTTGTATTCATACTGATCATCGCTTACTTCACGATAACGGGCGTCGCAAATCCGATCGTTGAGCTGAGCAGGACTGCGGACAAGATAAGTGCAGGAGAAGTTGATACGGAAGTTCCATTTAGAGAAAGGGCCGACGAAATAGGAATTCTTGCCAACAGTATTGAAAGGCTGAAGAGAAGCCTCAAGGTGGCGATGCAGAGCCTCGAAGAGGCTTTAAAGTAATCCTTTTTTATTTTTAATGCCAATGTTTGAAAGCGATAGGTTTTTAAAATGAAAATTTTAAGAAGTTTAGGAGGGTTCACACACGGGGGGATTTTGAACATGATCACGTATCAAGTCCTCTTAGAGGAGCTGAAAAAGGAAGTTGGCCCAGTAGCGAGGATATTCTTGGACAAGGCCATGAGCTCCTTGGGAATTGAGGAAATAAATAATAGCAACTATCAGGATGTTCTTGAAGTCCTGAAGATGAACAAGGAGCTGAGGAACTATATACTGGAGGTAGAGAAAAAGCTTGAAAAGCTCAAGTGAGTTTCCTACCAATTTTTTGCTCGATTTCCGAGATGACTTCCTCGATCTTCTCTCTTGGTAAGAACATCACGAGAGTTCTCAGCGCTTTCTCTATTTCCGTCCCCTTCTTTATCAGCTCTTCATAGCTTCCGCATGACTCTATTATGCCCACAGTCTTCTTCGACGGCTTTCCGATCTTCGAATTGAGCAGGTCCACGAGCTCCCTCTTCAGCTGTCCGAAATCAACGCTCACAACCTCCTCGATTTCTTCTTCTCCCAAGGCATTCGAGATCAGATAGTCTATCTCCTCCTCACTCGGCTTTTTGATACCGTACTTTTTCATTATTTTCTCCTTTTCGAGCTCTACGGCCAGCTCGGAATTTCCCACAGCTTCGGTTATAACCTGCTCGATCTCCTTTTCGTCAGGCTTCTCGATCCCGTACCTTTCAATGATCTTATCCCTTTCGAGCCTCATCACTCCTGCCTCGCTCACCCTCGCGCTCTTGTTCAATTCGAGAGCTTTTTTGATCTGCTCAGGACTCAGCGTGTAGATCTCAACAACAGAGTTCTCCAAATTAGCCAGTTCTGAAAGAACTTCGTCTCCATAGACGCTTTTCTTGCTTTTAATCCTAAGGATCTCCGCTGCAAGGATCTTTCCGTTTTCCAGTAGAACCTCTGCAGAGCAGAGTTCATCCATCTTAAATCCAACCCTTATGTATCCGCTGAATTTCGATAGCATCAGATTTTCGAGTATCCTTCCGGGCTTCCCTTTCTCTATTTTTGTGAGAGCCGTTTTCGGGAGGATCATAGCTACACCATCAACATAATCTTCTCCACGGCCTTCCTGAGCTCGATCTTCAGCAAGCCGTAGTTCGCCTTAATGTCCGCAACGATGCCTATGATGAAGTTACCGGCTCTTGAAACGATAACCCTCTCCTTCTTTCCCTCGACTGTTAGAACTTCGGGTTCGTCTGCCAGAAGCTTTTGCATGATTTCGGAGGCTTTGTTAAACATTTCCACAACAAGAGCTGCACATATTTCCTCGTTCGCCAGTCCTATACTTTCCGACTCGATCAGCATCCCCTCGGAGTCCGCGACATACACTCCCCTGACCCCGCTAACTCCGAGGAGATCGGCTATGACATTTTCGAACATATGCTTCCCCTCATTATTATGGTTGTTAAATGAGTATATAATACTTATGATGGAAAATTCAAAAACAAAAATTATAGAAATTTTGAAGCAAAAGTTTCCGGCGTCTGTCTGCAATCCTCCGCGAAGCTGCAGACTTTGCAGTAATTTGTTTCGTTTTTCTCCGGCAAAAATCCATTTTTAATCATTTTAAGCCTCTCGATCAATTTAAGTGCCTTTCTTCGAACTCCAACGCTCGCCTCAGCAATTCTTATATCTCCCGAGTATGCGTAGTAGATCAGACTCCTATCCATCTTCGTCACCAGGGCTGCAACTCCAGCCCTTATCTGATCGGAAAGCCAAACCCCTTCCTTCGGAGCGACGAGCGAGACGAAAAGCGGAAACTTCTCTCCTCTGAATTCCACGAGCTCGTCAACGGTCAGAGATACGCCAAGGCTCTCAGAAGTGAACACAAGATCCCAGTCCAAACTCTTCAACTCCTCCAAGCTTTTGCTAAAAACGAACTTCTTTAATGCATTCTCGAAGACGTCCTCCCTGAAATTCCTGTTAATGGCTGAAATCCTCTGTCTTGCCCAATCAGTTCCGAGACCCCTTCTAAGGCTGAGGTAGATCTCCTTAGCTGCTTGCTTTTCCGAAAAAACCTCATCCCCGAAGTGATACCGATAGTAAGCCAGCCTCGGGCAAATCAAATAGCTCGTGATATGGCTTAGCCTGATCACGACTCGAGTCCCTTGGAAGAGATAAAAATTTTATTTTGTGCAACGAAGTTGGGCGATGAGGTTGATCGCGACATCAGACACTCACATAAGAAATCCCGAAATTCCAGAAAAATTGCTCTTCCTGATGGAATCGGCCGATCTCGTTGTTCATGCTGGTGATTTTGACAGTTATGAAGCATACAAAAAATTTTCCGAGTTCGAACTCGTTGCAGTTAGGGGAGACAGCGACGATTCAGAGCTTGTAGAATCTTTGCCTGAGACGGCGGAGTTCGATGCTGGTAATCTTAGAATCGGAGTCGTCCACAAGGGGAACTACATAAATAATTTTGATGATCTGATATACAGGGCGATGGAGCTCGAGGTAGATCTTTTAATTTTTGGCCATGTCCACAGATTCATCTTTGAGAAGGTTAAGGGGAAAGCGATCCTTTGCCCTGGAAGTCCTACGGAACCGAGAATGTCCTTCGCGAGCTGTGCGGAAATTATCATTGATGGAAGGGATATCAGGATCAAATGTCATTTAGTTCAGCCCGTATTTTGCTCACTCGGAGGTGAGGGATTTGAAGCTCTTGGCTGGAGACGATAAAGCCTACGCGGAAGTGAAAAAATTTGGAAGAACTGCTTTTGTTAGAATATTGGGCCATCTATTTGTCGAATCGGAGGATTTGAAGCTAAATGGCAGGTCAGAATTGTTTGAAAAAATCCTTGAAAGCCTTGCAGATCTCGGATATGAATTCGCCGTCATCGATGCGGGAGAAGAGATCGCAAAAATCGAGGAGAAGCTCGGATTCGTGATTCCAGCTTTCGATGGCTCCTCAAGCCTCGATTCTGCTCCTGAGCTTGAAACGCTGAGAACAGTTGTCGAGAAAGCCAAGAAAGGCGCAGATACCTGTGGTGCCGTGGGTGCATTTGTCGGCTTCGTTCGCAGGCTGGAAGGAGACAGAGTCGTGGAAAGACTTGAGTACGAGGCTTTTAAAGAAATTCTTTATCAAAAAATCGCGGAGGTGGAGGGAAAGGTTAAGAGCTTTCCAGGGATCGCGAACGCGAAGCTATACCATAAGGTTGGCAAAGTGAGGCCAGGAGAGGACATAGTTTACATAGCAGTTGTGGGCGAGCACAGAAAGGATATTTGGGCACCACTCATGAGCGCTGTTGAGCTCATGAAGACAGAACTGCCAGTTTGGAAAAAAGAAGTTTTTAAGAATGGCGAGAGGTGGGTTTAAATGCTGAGGGAGGCCAGACTTGGCGGGAAGATGAATGAAAAGGCCCTGAAGTTTTCAAGCTCAATTAGTCATGACGAGAACATCTTTTACTACGACATCCTTGTCGATGTCGCTCAAACGCTCGCCCTGCTCAGAGGAGGCTATTTGACCAAAGAGGAGGCATTGCAGATACTCGAAGCCCTCAGGGATATTTTAAATGAGGGATACAAAGAATGGAGCGATTACGAGGACATCCACGAGGCAATCGAGGCAGAAATAACGAAAAGGACTTCAGCGGGCAAGAGACTTCATACGGGAAGATCGAGAAACGATGAAGTTGCGACTTGTCTGAGGCTGTTCGCAAGGGACCACCTGCTCAAACTGGCCGATAAGATCATCAAACTTGAGGAAACGATTCTGAGTCTTTCTGAAGAAGATGCTCTGATGCCGGGTTTCACGCACTTCCAGTTTGCACAGCCCACTAGGCTTTCTCACCACCTTCTGACTTTCTTCGAACTCTTTGAGAGAGATTTCGAACGCGTGATCGAGGTCTTCAGAAGGACAAACAGGTGCCCTCTGGGATCTTCAGCGTTTGCGGGAACAAGTTACAGGCTTGATAGAGACTTCACTGCAAGAATTCTCGGATTTTACGGACCCCAAGAGCACAGCGAAGATGCGGTGGCGTCGAGAGACTTCCTAATTGATTCCGTTTACGTCTGTGCTTCAGTTTTACTGAACATCAGCAGGATCTGCGAGGAGATCATACTCTTTGCAACTCTCGGCCTTTTGG
>CAZZIT010000107.1:0-2646 GCA_964654365.1 uncultured archaeon | reverse complement strand
GTTCTTCTCGTCGAACACCATGTAATCGTCCGTGATCTGGCTCGTGTGCAGAAGGGCGTCGAAGGGCCCTATGGATACAAAGCATCCAAATTCGACGACTTCGACGACCTCTCCCTCAACAACCTCCTGAAGGATGGGCTTGAAACATATAGCATTGAATACGACGTCAAAATAGATTGCTCCGTCCCCGGCTATGATTCTCCCCTCTCCTATTTCCTCTATGCTCTCAATTCCGATGATCATACCGTATTCTTTATCCAGCCTGCCTTCAAACTGCTCCCAGAGCAGAGATTCAATCGTCTCTTCCAGATCTTCCCCAATCTTGGCGGGAGGGACTCTAACGGTGTCACGCAACTTTATTCGGGCATACATAACGCAGAAGCTAATTGCTGGAGAAATATAAATTTAACTTCTCCAATACCCTCCTCTTCAATCCTGCGGATAGATGATCTAAAATCGTGCCTTTTGCCGAGAATATCTCCATGTGCTCCACAAGCTGTCTGAATTCGCCTCCTGCAATTGCATTCGCAATCACAGCCGCTCCCTGAGCAGATTGCTTTCCCCTTCCAAAGCCCCTGAGTATTCTCGTTCTGTAGACCTCAGCCACCTTGCTTTCGATCGCTTTTGCAAATGCACCAGAGAGGAAGCAAACTTCGGCTTTTCCCAGACTCACCTCAACAGCCTTCAGACCTTTAATGACGAACTCTCCAAGCATTTCACACGCATCGCCTCCATTTTCTTCGACGAACTCTCTAACTCCGCCCGAAAATATCAGGCTTTTAGGAAAATTCCCCAGCAAATAGGCAAGTTCTGCATCGATTGCGCCTAAGGAGCTGTAGCCAGGAAAACCAGAAGTGCCGCCAATTCCGTCAACTATCTTCCCGTTCTTAACTGCTATGAAGGAGCTGAATCCGAAGCCGACTTCCGCGAGGATGAAATTTTGCCTTTCAATCTCGACCTCCTCGGAAAGTTCCAGAGCTGCTAGTACTGCAGAACAAAGCTTGTCAGACGTGCCTATATCGATTCTGTTGAATTTTCTCCAAGCTGGAACCGATGGGAGATGGATAACGGCAGGAATAGTGTAGAAGTTCACTCTTCTTCTCCTGATCTCTTCAATTACGGATCTGAGCCCTAAGCTCTTCTCCTTGTCGAGATTCAGGGTCATGAAAAATATGTCTCTCTCTTCAAGCTGCGAGAACTTCTTAACAGGTAGCCCGTAGCCTGAAAGACCTGCGTAAACGTCAGCTTCATACGACTCCACAGCTTCCACAAAGGATTTCGGATCCTCCCTTACAGCTTTGCTTTCAAAGCTCTCAGCGTAGATTTCCTCATCCTCCAACGCAAAGATCTCGTAAGTTTTTGTGCCAGCATCCACACCAACTGCTTTTACCAAGGATTTCCCTCCATAAGACTTCTTATCTTGTCCGTTGTCGACCTCATAACCCTTTCGAATCTCGCCTCCACTTTACTACCTTTGTTTCTTCTCCCAAGCTCCCTTAGATTTATGCCAACCAGCTTCATGTGTGCCTTGAAGAGTTCGAGAACTTCCTCGCTCGAAAAAGTGAGCCTTATCTCCTCCCTAACTTCTTTGCCCTCGGCAACACTCCTTATGCTTTCCATCACCGATGCAAGAATAGCTTTTCCAAGTCGTCTGGACCTCTCTTCCAAGTCGTCCCCGAACTCGAAGGCCTGAAAAGCCTCTCTTATTATCCTTGCAAGCATGAAGTCTCTTCCATACTCTTCGAAGTTTTTGAAGGCATAGGCGAGATCGGCACAGTTCGAAAAGCTTGTGGTGTATTTGAGTGGAGGCAGAAGCATTTCGAGCTCTTTAAAAACTACCCCCTCTCTTCCCCTGGCACTGAGGTCCTCAATCACCCTCCTAACATTTTCAAGGTCATCTGCAGAAGTCTTTAAAAGGATTTCAACCATTTTAATTCCGTACCTCTCGGATACATCCTCCTTCTCCTTGATGCTGGCTGGCCTGTTTGTCCTGCTTTCCCTGAGGTCAAATAGGAAAAAATCGAGCCCTTCAATTCCGTAGTAGTCCGGAACGTATGGTGAGGCGTTTCCGACTGCTTCGCAGCATAGCATGTGTCCGGGAAATTCGTTGAAGAACTCTTCTGGTATCTTTTCTCTCGCCTTCTCAGTCGTGTAAGGGCAGATCAATCCCCTGCGGGTGAATGCATAAATTTTCTCACCAATCTTCGCAATTCTGACATTGTAACCATTCATCTTTTCCTCCAAAGCTATTTTTTTGCCTCCAAAATGCTTTTTTAGCCCGGTTTCCAGATAAAGGATCCTCTTTATCTTCGGGAAGCCCCTGAGCACTCTGACCCCGTCTCTGCATTTCACGACGACTGTGCCCTCCTCGTAGATCCCGAACTTCTTGTCGATCCTGAAAGCGTCGACTATGTCGCCGAAGAAGGGGTGCCTCACAAATGCCCTCTTGAGGATCCCCCTTTCCTCCAATCTTTCTGCTGAAAACTTTGAGAGGTTTAAAGCTTCGGAAACGAAATTCATGAATTCTGGTATAGGAACTTTACAAGGTCTCTCTCCGTGAGTATGCCCTCTAATTTTCCGTTCTCAACTATCAGTACTGCCCCGTAGCCCTTCTCGATGAGTTCCGAGACAATTTGCGAGATCAGA
>CAZZIT010000106.1:0-1847 GCA_964654365.1 uncultured archaeon | reverse complement strand
TTCTTCTTTATCCTTTTCGGTTATCTCGAACTCCTCGTATTCCTGCTGGAGCATCTCTATGGAATTTCCCTCGATGAACAGGTCCATGTGGGTCAGCAACCTCTGCTGGATTCCCCTCGGCTTTGCCCTCACTATGCCGTTGATAATTACCCTGTCCCCCGGGTTTATGAGTCCCGTAAGATCTCCTTCGAGGACCACGTCGATGCTCTGCGGCTGTTCCCCTCCCCTCCGGTTCTCTGGATACTCCTGAATCTTCACCCTCTGGCTGTCGATGGAAACGCTTCTTTCTGGGATTAGCTGGAATCTCTTTCCCCCACAACGGCACTCGTAGGGATACCTCAGCGTTGCATCATCCTGAGGCAAGTTGATAATATTTCTGCAGTTCAGACACCTGAAAGCTGCCGAAATCACTCTCGGACGGACCTCCGTGACCTTTCGCACTATTCCCTCGATTGCCACGAATTTCGAGATGTGGGAACTTCTCAGATCCCTTATCAGGATCTTCTTCGTGCTGGGAAGCGAGTGGAACCTTGGCTTGCAGCCCTCAAGTGGAACGCCGTATATGTTCGTAGCCTGGGCAAGCCCCTTCTCGGCATGAACAATGACCTCATCCGGGTTCTCTATGAGCTCTTCACCCAATTTTCCCTCCTGAAAAACCGAGAGGTCCTGAATGAAGTTAACATATATTGCCCTCCTGTCCTCTCCGTTCTTTAAGCGGAAGGCGATGTTGTTCAGCTCTTCTGAGTAGTATTTTTCGAAAAAATCCCTCCAAATTTCGGGGCAGCTGATCATCGATTGAGGTCTGCAAAAAGCTTATAAAATTTAACTTTGACGGAATTACCGATGAATATCGAGATAAAATCGATTAGGGCAACTTACAACGAAATAGGCGATTTTTGCACCCTTCTTTGCCCTCCGCACCCTTTGATGGGTGGAAACAGGTATGACGAGAGACTCAGGAGAATCGCGGAAAAACTGGCTCAAAAGGGTATCTCGAGCCTTGCATTCGATTACAGGGAATACAGAAGGGGAATAGGCGAGGTGGAAGATGCGTTAGAGTGCCTTGAATTTTTAAAGGGCAGGCATTCGAAGATTGCGATCGTCGGCTACTCCTTTGGCAGCGTTGTTGCATCCAATTTAGCTGATCTCTGCGACCTCGCAGTCTACATTTCGCCACTTCCCTCAATAGACTCGATCGATTTCAGGGACTCGAAAAATCCCAAACTTTTCGTAATTGCACGTAGGGATCAGTTCGTTCCATTTTCTGTCAGTCTGGAGCTGTATTCAAAGGCGAAAGAGCCGAAGGATTTCGTGATCCTCGATACGGACCACTTTTATTTCGGCAAGTTCGACGTTCTCTCGGAAAAGGTCTGCGATTTCGTGGTGAAAGGGATTTAGCATATTGAATATCAATCCAAAAGATTATCTAAGGTTTTCTGTCCTTTTAGTTTTGTTCTGATGTACACCAGTGACCCAAGTAGCTTGATTTTGTCATCCAATGTAATTTCCCGATTATGGGCTACCCTGTTTCTGATCTCTACAATCGTTCTCAAATGCCCCATGAGCACGTTTTTATCGCCGAAAATGACCTGAAAGACTTTCCAATTCTGTGTATCGCATATTATCTGTTCATAGTGGGAGAACTGTAGTCCATCCAGTTTCGAAACAGTCTCTCCATTTTTTATTTCTTCTTTTAAAATTTTTTCCGCCTTATCTCTTATGTTCTTCGGAATGCACCTTTCCCACCAGTCATCGCCGTATGCCAATTTCAGCTTGGATTCTATGAATCTCCTGAGTTCGGACTCGAAGGAATCGAGTAGACTAAAACATTCAAGCCTTAAAGTTGA
>CAZZIT010000105.1:0-4515 GCA_964654365.1 uncultured archaeon | reverse complement strand
TAGATCACCTTGGGGTTCATGATTTCCGATGCCTTCATCGTTCCGCCTAACCTTATTTCTGCTAATTAATCTTTCCCTTTCCAAGCCGGGAAAATTTGTCAGACTAGGTATCTCCTCATGCCCGTCCGCCATACATTCTCTGCCTCGCTCAAGTCGCATGAAAAGGTACCGAAGTCAATCAAACTGCCTTCGCTGAAGCCCAGATGCTCTGCAGTCAGTCCTTTTCTTTTCAGGAAGTCGAGATAGTCTTCAAGTTCCCCCTCCTTGACCTCAACGATCCACCTCGTATTCGACTCAGAGAACAGCTCAACGAAGTCGAGCTTTTTAACGGCCCTGAATCCCGTTCCTAAGCCAAAGCTCATCTCTGCTATCGCAACCGCAATTCCCCCTTCTGAAACATCGTGGCACGCTTTAACATCGAATTTCCTAAAGGATTCAAGCATTGCATCCGAATAAGCTTTCAATCGTTCTGGCGATGTTTTTGGAACATTGTAGCTCTCAAAACCCATAATCTTCGAATAAAGACTTCCACCGAACTCCTTCTTTGTTTCACCAACTAGAACTACAGCGCCGCGCCTGAAATAGCTTTCCTTGGCTTTCCTAATATCCTCAACGATTCCCACACCAAGCAGCGTGGGAGTTGGAGCGATTGCTGAGTGCTTCGTTTCATTGTAAAAGCTCACGTTACCGCTAACGCAGGGCAATCCAAAGTTCTTGGCCATCCAGCCCAAGGCCTTGACACTTTCAACGAATTCCCACATTCTTTCCGGCTTCTCAGGATTTCCAAAGTTCAGACAGTCGACAAAGCTATGGGGCACCGAGTTCACAGCTACAAGGTTCCTTACAAGCTCATCAAAGGCACTTGCCGTTCCCCAGTAAGGATCGGCCTTCGTCAACCAGGGATTAACGGCAACGGCAATTGAAAGCCCTCTGTTTGACCTCGTTGGCTTTATCACGACTGCATCTCCGTGCGTCTCAAAGTTAACCCTTCCCTGCAAAGGCTTAATTGCTGTGGCTGCCCGAACTTCGTGATCGTATTGCCTTATAACCCAGTCCTTGCATGCCACATTTGGATGCGAGAGCATTTTTAGAAAAACAGCTTTTAAATCCTTGGACTCGGGAATCTCAGGTTCTTCCTTAGGCAAGGGTTTTGCTGTATGGGTTCTACAGTACTCAACCGCGCCCACGATAAATTCGATGTCCATTTCGTAGATCTTGTACCCATTGTAGAATATGCGAAGAATTCTGTCTTCCGTTGTCTTTCCGATCACAGAAGCGGGAATATCCCATTTCTGGAAGATATAAAGAACTTCATCTATTTTTTCTGGTTTTACAGTGAGCATCATCCTCTCCTGACTTTCAGAGACCCAGATCTCCCATGGTGCCATGCCCTCCTCCTTTAGCGGAACCTTGTCAAGGTGAATTTCTGCCCCAAAACCTGCAGAGAATGCCATTTCTCCAACCACGCAGCTCAATCCACCGCCCCCGAGGTCTTTTAGTCCCGTGATCAGACCCTTTTCTACCACCTCCAAGCATGCATGGATCAGCGGTTCCTTTACTATCGGATTGCCCAGCTGAACAGCACTCCTTTCCTCCTCGCTCTCCTCGCTGAGCTCTGCCGATGCAAAGGTAACTCCGTGTATTCCGTCTCTTCCAGTTTTCCCGCCCACGAGAACGAATAAATCTCCAGCATTCCTTGCCCTGCTCTGCACGATGTTCTTCTTTTTCGCGATTCCAACGCATCCCACGTTTACGATGCAATTCGTCAGGTAGGATTCGTC
This sequence comes from uncultured archaeon, assembly GCA_964654365.1. Lineage (GTDB taxonomy): Archaea > Halobacteriota > Archaeoglobi > Archaeoglobales > Archaeoglobaceae > WYZ-LMO2. The sequence goes on along the minus strand of CAZZIT010000105.1, from coordinate 2,734 downwards.
GAAGAAGATCATTCCAGCAACTGTTGGAATGCCAACCCGATTTCCGTAATCCCTTATACCAGCAACAACCCCGCTGAGAAGATATTGCGGATGCCTAACACCCTTTGGTAGTTTTTCGTATGGAGTGTCGAGTTCTGCAAAGAATAGGGGGTCTATCAGTGCAATTGGCTGCGCTCCCATGCAGAGGACATCCCTTATTATACCCCCGATACCGGTAGCGGCACCTCCGTAGGGCTCAATTGCGGAGGGGTGATTATGGCTCTCGATCTTGATGACGTAAGCATGCTCCTCGTCGAATTCGACCACTCCCGCATCTTCCTTTATTGCAGAAATGACATGGGGATATCGCGAATAATCGTCGAGAAGAAACTGTTTGAGAAAGTACTTTGAGCTTTTGTAGCAGCAGTGCTCGCTCCAGGCTTGGCCGAGGGATTGCATTTCGATGTCGTACGGGTTTCTTCCCCTTTTTTTAAAGTACCGCTGTATCAGCCTCATCTCTTCAAGGTTCAATCCAAGACCCATGACTTCGCTTATCCTTAAAAGCTCCTCATCCGTAGCTTTATCCAATTCTACTTCGTAGAGCTCGAAGGGAACGTCAATTTTTTTAAACATCCGATCACCCGATCCAGTTGATTCTGAACTTCTGGATTACGGGATTTGCAAGAAGCTTCTCGCAAATTTCCCTTATCTCCTTCTCAGCCTCTTCCCTATTCTTTGCATCTATCTCGATGCGGAAGACTTTTACAGTGGAAACTTTTTTAACCCTCTTAAACCCGAGCAATCTCAAAGCCTTAAGGGTTGACTCTCCCTCAGGATCTGCCACACCCTCTTTCAGCTCAATGTAAACATCTGCAATCATAAAACCGCCTCAAGCTCTCAGATAAAAAATTTACTGAGAAAGAAGAATTAATTTTAATTCGAGACCTCAAGCACTTCCAATGCTTCTGATGGACAATTCTTCACGCAAAGACCGCATGCCACGCACTCTTCCGTTTCCTTCTCCAAAACTGAACCATTTACTATCTCAAGCACTTCTTTCTGCCTTAACGGGCAAAAACTAATGCAGAAACCACAGCCACTGCAAATTCTCCCCTCTCTAACTCTGATCACCTTCTTTCTCCTCCTTTCAATTTCTCTGAATTCGACCTTGGGCTCGATCGGGGTCTCCCTGCTAATCCTGATAGCTTTGCTCGGACAGAATCTCATACAGGTTCCGCAGAAGTTGCACCTTTCATTGAATTTCACGGTCTTTTCGGGGAGATAAAGGTATTCAATCGCAAGATTGGGGCAGACGTCCCGGCATACGGTGCAGTGAGATATGCAAAGTTCTCTAAACCACTCTTGCTCGCCCCTGAGCAGCTTAGCAACACTTATAGCCTTTATGGGACACACTTCCTGGCAGACACCGCACATGGAACAAGCTCTCTCGTCCAATATGATTTTTCCACTGACTGCATAACTTCTCTCAGCAAAATTTCTGCATGAATCGCATCTAATTTCAAGAACGTTCATCGGGCATATTCTCGAGCACATCTCGCAGTATATACACTTATCTTCGCTTATCGAAGGCTTTGAATTGCTTAATCTGACAGCCTTAGTTGGGCATATGTCAACGCAGAGCTCGCATTCGATACAACCTCCTCCAATTTTTATACTCCCCTTCCTCAACTTCTTCACATCCACGTTTCGAACAACCTTTATCGCACCTCTCGGACACTCACGCATACATCGACCACATAAAATGCAAAGTCTCTCATCTACCTCTACCCTTCTGAACTCTATTTCCTCAAGCAGTTCTTTATAAACGCTTCCCTCATGCCTCAGGGCACCGTAAAAGCAAAAGTCTGCACATACTCCACAGACAACGCATTTTTCGTTTATTTTTGCCATAAACCCCTTTCCATTTCTGTAAATGCTCACAGCATTCTTTGGGCAGACCTCCTCGCAGACTCCACAGCCTACGCACTTCTCAGGCATAAATTCCATCCGTCTGCCATATCTTTCGACTGCGGTGGATACCATATTGTAATTTTAAATCTTACTATTTATAAGTCTTTTGCTTCAAACAAAGTCACACTTATGGATATATATTCGTGAGGACAGAGAAGAAATTTTTTTAACTCTTACATCAAAAGCAGTTGGGGGCCGGTAGCTCAGCTGGTAGAGCGCCGTCTTGGCATGGCGGAGGCCTGGGGTTCAAATCCCCACCGGTCCATCTCTTTTGTTCCAGTTCTGAGAATGCTGCCCAGCAGATAAATCGCTTCAAAACTTCCCTTCTTAGATTAAAAAGAATAAAAAATAGAAATCTGAAAAGCCTTATATCTTCTCAACCTGTGGATCTGGGGACTCGTACAGGTATTTTTCAAGCTGGTCGAAGAACTTAGCGATCGTTGTATCGCTGGCGGGCTTTGTCAGGTAGGAGATCACGAAGAACAGTATTAGTTCAACGGGCAGAGCGATGACAAGAGCTGGAAGGCCTTTAATTCCTGTTAGCATGTATGTGAACGGCTGGTAGACGTAGCCAACAGCGAGCAGAATGAATCCAACTACGAACGAGATTATCACCGCTTCCCTTGTCGCCCTCTTCCAGTATAGGGAAATTAGCAGAACTACGTTCAGAGCAAAGCCCGGAGATGCCAAGAAGTTCAGGAAGTCAGCCAATGGTACGGGAGCTGGAAGGCCTATGTACTTCCATCCAACTATAGCGAGCCATCCGAAGAAGGTTGCGACGATG
>CAZZIT010000104.1:0-3007 GCA_964654365.1 uncultured archaeon | reverse complement strand
TCCCAATCATCCTTGGAGCGGTTGCAGGGCTGATTTCCTTCCTAGTTACCCAGGATCTTAGACAGAGAGATGCTTTCGGAATAATAATCCTTGTTCTGCTGATCTATGTCCAAAAATTCATCTTTCCAAGACTCGGAATTGGGCTAAAGGCAAGGGACTGGGTCGGCCTATCCTTCCTAACCCTTTCCTCATGGTATATCCTATGGACTTTCCTTCTGAACCTGTAGGGCATCAATTGCTATCCTTTTCATCAGGCTGACTGGCGGCTTTATACCTGTCCAGATCTCAAAGGACTTTTCAGCCTGATGGATCAGCATATCCAGACCGCTTACAACCTTGCATCCCCTTTCTTTTGCCTTCCTAATAAGCGGAGTCTCGATTGGATTGTAAACTGCATCGAAAACAATCATTCCGGGCTTCAAAATCTCTTCGGGCACAGGAATTCCAGATGAGAAACCCTTCATCCCCACTGGAGTTGCATTTGCAATTAAATCAACACTCAGCTCTCCGATCTTATCCATGGGATAGAAGATGCATTCTCCGTAATCACGGAGCTCCCTCGCAGCCTCGAGCCCCCTGCCTTCTGTTCTGTTCGTGATAACGACTTTGGCCCCCATCTTCATAATTGCAAGGGCGATAGCTTTCCCGGCTCCCCCGGCGCCGACCACGAGGGCAATTTTCCCTTCCAATTCTATTCTGGCATTTTTAAATGCCATCTCAACACCGTAAACATCTGTGTTGTAACCCTCCATTTTCCTGAGATCGATCGTATTAACAGCCAGCTTGGCTTCGCCAACTGGCTTCACGAACTTCAGAACCTCCTCCTTGTACGGAATCGTAACATTCAGACCCGTGAAACCTAGGGCTTTGGCACCGAAAATGGCATCCCTTAAATCCGGGGGTTTAACCTCGAACGCAAGGTATCTGCCATCTATGCCAAGATTCTCCATCACTGCGTTGTGCATCTTGGGCGAGATAGAGTGCGAGATGGGATAGCCAATTATACCGAGGTAGAGCATGATGAAAGTTCTCCGAAAGTTAATATTTTTGCGGTCAAGGTTAAGCTGTGAAGTTCAACAAATTTTTAAGCTCGAGGCTATTTTTTGTATGCAGATTTCCGAAGCCGAGGATCGCAGCAGAATTCAGAAACTCGAGCTCGAAAGGATCATGGATCTCCTTTTCTTCCAGGTCAGGAATCTCTGGCGAGTCGATGGTCTCTATTTTCTGGGAATAGAGGAAAAATTCGGAACGGATGCAGCCACGGAAATAGATGCTAAATGCTGGAGCTCCTTAGCCAAAATTGAGGCAAGAGAACTTAAAAAGATATTTGGTTTGGAAAAAGTTGAAAGCGTGGAAAAACTTCTCGAGCTCCTGCTCAATACAAGCTGGGCTCTTTATCAGACAAAAAAGGAATTTGAGGTTAAGGGTGACGTGGGAATTTTCAGAGTCGTGAGTTGCAGGATTCAGGAGGCAAGGTTGAAAAAGGGTCTGGAAATCTTTCCGTGCAAAAAAGTCAGGTTCGGTTATCTTAAGAGCTTTGCTGAAGAGCTCAGCAGCGATTTCGAAGTTCTTTGCAAGGCATGCCCACCTGACGAGAAGCCAAAAGAATTCTGGTGTGAATGGGAATTCCGAAAAAAATAGATTAGATTTCTATTTCAAAAGACCCTCTGCAATGTTACCAAAGACCGGGAACTTGTACATCTCTCCCTGGTAGGCCTTGACCATACCAACGATCCAAAAGACGAGAATCACTAAGACCACTATCCATACCAATGGCCAGAGAATCCAGAAAAACACAGCAATGAACGATAGGATCCACGCAAAAACCGTCAAGCTCAAAAACGTCACCAGAGACTGCATTGCATGGAATCTCACAAATTTATTCTCTTTCTCCAGAAGCAGAAATATTAGTCCAGTTACCCAGGTAAGCAGGTAGCATAGAAGCCCCACAATGTTCTCTTCAAGCCCAATTGATGTCTTTGGCTTTTGAACTTCCGCGGGTTTCGCCTCCCCGTTCATTCAAAACACCTCCACAATTTTTTAAAACTATTGTCAAACCATTTATAAATTTTTCTCGAGTAAATCCTCGTAGGCCTCGACATTCCTTTCCGTCAGGGAGTAGTTTATCTGCCTGTATGCCCTTATTCTGCCCAGATCTACTTCAGCGACGACCGCTTCCTCACCTTCTTCATCCTTTGCCTTTGCAAGCACTCCGTCGAAGCTTGCAATAAGGCTCCTTCCCACGGCCTCGCTGCCTGCGAAAGTTCTCCCAAATCCACCTGCCTTGACAATTGCATAGCAGTTGTCAAAGGATCTGGCAAAGTAGAGGCAGTATCTCAAATTCTCTCCTGGCAGCTCGGAGTGCTTGAAGGAAACCACTGGATTCAGGGCTATTTCGACCCCTTTAAGCCCTGCTATTCTGCAAAGTTCGGGATAGAGGATATCGGCACAAACAAGGATGCATATCCTCGTCTTTCTGGCCTCGAAAAAGTTAAGTCTTTCCCCGGGAGTTATGCCGAATGCCCTCTCTGTCTTGGTTGGATGCACCTTGTCCTGGTAGCCCACAACCTCTCCGGAGTCGAAAATAAAGGCTCTGTTTGTCGTTCTTTCTGCACTGAAAACCACGTTTCCCGAGGTGATCACTCCATACTCCTTGCTTATTCTTTGCAAAAACTTCAGCGTTTTTTTGCCGAGATCGAGTGAGAATACGGGGTATGAGAAGTATTCAGGATAGAGAAGGATCTCCGCCCCCTTCTCGACTGCATCAATAGATAACCTTTCCGCCCCCTTAAGATCACCAATTCTGCACTGAATTGCCGCTACCTTCAACCTTCCTCACCCCGCAGCAGTCTATCTTAGCCTTAAACGGCTCTCCAAACTCTCTCAGAGCTTCAAAGCCTTTGTAGGCGAAGACTGTTCTTCCAAGCATCGCCATGCTCGCCATTCCGCCAGCACTTTCAACCGCCTCGATCAAGTCCCTTACCGGCTCTATAAGCCCAGTCTCCTC
>CAZZIT010000103.1:0-3251 GCA_964654365.1 uncultured archaeon | reverse complement strand
ACGGACGGGAGCAACGTAGCATTTTCTATTCTTCTTAGGGTCGCCCATAAAACCACCTTAAGTCTTCTTTCTCACAACTCCAACCGTTCTGCCCTTTCTGCCCGTTGATCTCGTCCTCTGCCCTCTGACCTTCTTGCCCTTCGCATGCCTGACGCCGCGGTAGCATTTCATCCTTATGAGCCTTTCTATGTCGAGCATTCTGGCGAAGTTGACGTCCTTGGAGAGGAGGTGAAGGTCCTTACCGCTGTAAACGTCCGCCCTCCTGTTGAGCATCCAGGCAGGGAATTTCTCGATCTCATCTTCGATCAAAGTTCTGAGCTTCTCGATTTCCTCGTCTTCTAGTGTTCCCAGTTTCTTCTTCCCATCCAGCCCAAGCTCGTTTACGATGCTTCTTGCCATCCTTATGCCAATTCCAGGTATTCCTGTCAGAGCATGAACCACATTCCTGTTCCCATCCAGATCCGTGTCCGCAATTCTCACAATGTGCTTGAACATTCTATCACCGCTATGGAAAAAGAGTTTATGGACGATATTTAAATATTTTGCGAGCTCATGGAGCTAAGCTTTTTCCGGTAGTTGTCCTCCACGATCATCTCCTTCTCAAAATACTTAGAGCTGCAGCGATCGCGACGATTGCGATTGCGATTTCAAATCCTGGGGTCTTTCTTGGAGTATACGTCACAGGTGTGTTTGGAGTGGTTGGAGTTGTCTTCGGTTTCTCCTTATCCGTCTGATTTTGCTGGTTCTGCTCGGGAGTAGTAGTTGCTGGCGGTGGCGTTGTCTTCGGAATCTGCACAGTAAACTTGTACTGATCGGTCTTCAGACCAGTTTTTGCGTCCAAGGCGTAGATCTTGTATTCTCCAGGCGGCACATCAGGAATCTCGAAATGCACATTGATCACTCCGCTTTCGTTGGCCAAAACGCGTTTTACGGCCAGATTTCTCATCTCGCTGAATGGGTCGACTAATCTCACCTCTACTTCCGAATTGGCCGAGAATCCGCTGCCAGAAATGCTGATAGAAGATCCTGGAATGCTCTGCGTGGCTGAAAGCTTCAGGGATTTTGGTATAACCCTGAAAGTCGTGTAAGCGTTGTTCTTCACCTCATCAATTGCCATGATCTTGTAATAACCGCACGGGACTTCCGGAACCTTTATAGAGACGGAAAAACTGCCTTTCGAATCGGTTTTACCGCTTCCCATATGTTTGTCTTCCCAAAATACCCTCACTTCTGAATTCATCAGGAAATTGGTTCCCCTGACGCTTACAGATGAACCCACAGGACCTTCAACTGGATTTATTAAAATACTCGGAGATGGTATCTGTGCGCTGACCAGAGAGAGCGCGAGTAACAAAAGCAGGCACGACAGCGAGGCTTTTAAGCACTTGAACGTCATGATGAAAAGACTAAATTGAAGATATTTAACCCTTACGATTGATTAGCTAAACTCAATGCACACCAAAAGCTTAATATGCAAGCCCCAAACAATTTAAAACTAATCCTCATCAAAAAGCGGGGGTTGCCGAGTGGTCAAAGGCGCTGGCTTGAGGGGCCAGTTCCGTAGGGATTCGAGGGTTCGAATCCCTCCCCCCGCATAGATTCCCCTCATTTTCTTAAATCCTGAACCTCCACTCCCTTTCAATCTTAGGCTTCCTGGCAAACGCATTCCTGTGGAAAAGCATTATCTCATCTATCGTAAACTCCTTCAGAGCTCTTTTCAGGTTCAAGATGAAGCAGCCAGGAATGCGAACTTCTGAAACTTCGGAAAGCGCTTCCGCGGTTCTAAGAAACTCGCCGATGCTTTCAGCTTTCTCGACGTCTATGCTTTCAAGAAGTTCTCTATTTTCTCTGTAAAGCGAAACAGGCTGTAAAAATAGTTCTTCTGCACAGCTTGCAATTTCCGCAATACCTTTCAGCTCCGCATCATTAACTCCTGGCAGAAAAACTGTGCGAACTACCGTGTAGGTTATTTCCGAGCTCCTCCTTATGTTTTCAACAACCCTATCGAAGAAGTCACGCTTCGTTATCCTCAGATAGCTCTCCCTGCTCCCTGCATCGAGGCTAATCATCACGATGTCGAACTCTTCGCAGATTTTCTCGCTTAGAAGTACGCCGTTTGTCTGCAGATCCAGCCTGACGTTTCCGAAGGTTTCCCTCAAAGTTCTTGCAACTCTTATTACTTCCTTCTCCCCCGCAAGTAGCGGTTCCCCGAACTGCGATATCGTTATCGCTTTGGGCTTCAGATCCCCGTAGTATCCGGGCTCAACCTTGGCAAATCTCGAATAGCAGAATATGCAGGCGAGATTGCACTTCTGAGTTATCTCGTAGCTCGGATGGTGTTTCGGGTTCTCGACATCGCTTATGCCCTCACAGTGCTCGCAGTGAAGCGGATGCCTTAGTCTCCTCACGAAATCAATCATAGCCTGTCGAAGAGCTTGAGAATGAACTCAGAAAGTCTTATCGCGTCTTCTTTTCCCTTCATTATCGTCTTTGTTGCGAAAATTTTTTCCGAGACGAGTCTTGAATCCCTCTCGTCCACAACGAAAGCTGAGACGAGACCTCCGTAAACCTGGAGGACTCCAAGGGGGGAAACTTCGAAGCCCTTCGCCCTCATGAACTTCCCCGCAGGGCCGCTTACAGGGCTGTCTCCGATTATCGGAGAAATTGCTATCACCCTCTTCCCCTCAATCCTTTTTCGAAAGTCTTCGACGCTTAAAATAGGTAGGATGCTTGTTATCGGGTTGCTCGGACCTATCAGGATCTCGTCGTCTTTCAGCAGTTCTCTGACCTCTTCGGGAATCCTTGCCCTTTCTATCCCCCTGAAGTAGACATCAAGAACCTCTGACAACCCCTTTTCTCTTACCCAGAACTCCTGAAAGTGCATTTCTCCCTGCGGCGTTACAACTGTGGTCGCAACCTCTTCGTTGCACATCGGGAAGACTTCATGGATCACGCCATAAGCCCTTGCAACAGCTTTTGTTGCCTGAACAAGGCTCATACCCTTTCTTAAGAGCTCGCTTCTCATTATGTGTGTCGCCCTGTCGAGATCGCCGACCCTCATCAGCTCCTCAAAGCCCAGGCTCCTTAGCATTTCATTTGTCCTGAATGTGTCCCCCTTTATCCCCCACCATTTCTCCTCATCTATTATCTCTGCAAGCGCGTAGATCACGGAGTCGATGTCCGGGCAGATCTTGTTCCCTGAGACCCATATGTCCTCTGCCGTGTTCACAACGACGCTGAAGTCTGCGATC
>CAZZIT010000102.1:0-3181 GCA_964654365.1 uncultured archaeon | reverse complement strand
AAGACCATAGCAGGGAGGAACATAGCAACGGTCGATGATGCTCACGGCAAGGGAGTTAGATGCTCCTACTGCCATGATCCCCATTTAGCAAACGTTCTAAGCGAATGATCCATGTAGTGCTCGTTGAACTCAAGATCCCTGAAAACGTTGGCTTCATAGCAAGGCTTGTGAAGAACTTCGGATTCGAAAAACTCTACCTCTACAATTGCAAAGTAACGGAGGAGAGCTTTAAGACTTCTGCTAATGCGAGAGACGTGCTTGAGAATGCCGTTGTCGTTAAAGACCTCTTTCAATTTCTTTCCCAGTTCAACCTGATCGTAGGAACAACGGGGATTTCTGGAGGAGATTACAGATTCTTTAGAAAGCCGCTGTTGACTCCTGAAGAACTTCTGGAATATATTGAGGGCGATGTTGCAGTTCTTTTTGGAAGAGAAGACTTTGGTCTTTTGAATGAGGAGATAGAGAGATGCCATCTGCTGGTTAAGATACCCACGAGCGACGCATATCCAGTGATGAACGTAAGCCATGCGGCAGCAGTTCTTCTTTATTTCCTCAGCAGGAGGGAAGTGCCAAGGGTGGAAAATCTGGCGAAGGCCGAGGAGCTTGAAATTCTCATAGATAAAGTCTCTGAATTGCTTGATCTCATAGGCTTTCCAAAGCAAAGAGAAAGGAGAGAACTTGTTACCCTTCGCAGGGTCCTTGGGAGAGCAAGGCTCAGGGATTACGAGCTTCAAACACTTTTCGGCATCTTTGGAAAAGCTTTGAGCGCAATTGAGAGGCTGAAGAAAAATATTAATAACCAATAGATTTTGATTATGAAAACTTTGATCCTCGCAGGTGGCAAGGGAACGAGGCTATGGCCATTGAGCAGGGAGCTTATGCCAAAGCAGTTCATAAAAATCTTTGACAGCATGAGTTTATTTCAGAAGACAATACAGAGGGCCCTCATCTTTTCAAAGCCCGAGGAGGTATTTATTGTAGCGAACAGGGAGTACAAATTCAGGATTCTCGACGATTTGAAGGATTTGGAAGTCGAGATACCGGAGGAGAATGTGTATTTGGAACCTCAGACCAAAAGCACGCTTCCAGCGATATATTGGGTTTTGAGAGCAAATCCTGGAAAATTCGCGATAATCCCGTCTGATCACATCATCGAAGTCAATGAAGAATACAGGAAAGCATTCAAGGCTGCGGAGAGGCTTTCCGAGAACTTCCTGGTAACATTCGGAATCAGGCCAACGAAGCCCCACACGGGTTACGGATACATAAAACCTGGCAGGGGCCTTGGAGATGGCTTCATCGTCGACGAGTTCAAGGAAAAGCCAGATTTGGAGAAAGCAAGGGAATTCGTTGAAAGTGGTTATTTATGGAACAGTGGAATGTTCCTCTTCAATTCCAGGATCTTTACCGATGAAGTCAGAAAACTGGCTCCGGAGATATTCGAAGCCTTTGAGGGATCCAGGAGTTTGGAGGAGGCCTACGAAAAAATACCCGAGATCTCCGTTGACTACGGAATCCTTGAAAAGTCTGATAAGGTAGCTGTTGTCCCTCTGTCCACTAAATGGAGCGATCTTGGAAGCTTTGACTCCATCTACGAGATCCTGGCAAAAGACGATTTTGGAAATGCGGCAATTGGAGAGAGACCGGTCCAACTCAACTCGAAGAACAACCTAATTATCGGGCAAAAGCTCATAGCAACGATTGGAGTCGAGAACCTGATAATAGTCGATACGGAAGACGCACTTTTAGTTTCGAAGATGGGCGAATCCGAAAAGGTCAGAGATATATACAGGAGCCTTTCAGCCAAGAAAGACAGCAGAGTTGTGATCCACAGAACAGCATTCCGTCCCTGGGGCTCTTACACGGTGCTTGAGGAAGGAGAGAGATACAAGATAAAGAGAATCACGATCAAGCCCGGTAAGAGGCTCAGCCTGCAAAGACATTACCATAGAAGCGAGCACTGGGTCGTTGTCAAGGGAACAGCCAAGGTTTACTACGATGGAAAAGAAATTCTGCTTCGCCCGGGTGAGAGCACTTTCATTCCTGCTGGAATTTTTCACAGACTTGAAAACCCGGGAAAGGTGGAGCTCGAAGTGATTGAGACTCAGATCGGAGAATACCTCGAGGAGGACGACATAGAAAGAATTGAGGACGACTACGGCAGAAAATGATCAGCTTTGGGAGATCAGAGATATCAGCAGAGATTCAACCTCTCCAAGGCTTTTTGAGATCTTCCTTATCTCATCAATGCTTAGCTCTCCTTTTTTGCCGAGGGAAGCATCGACGAACATACCCATGCTGATGAAGTCTCCGAATTTCCTCGGCGGGAGATAGCTGACAACCCTGTTCCCCTTTGCCAAAGCTTCCGAGTTTGTGACAACTTCAAGCTTGAAGCCGCAGTCAACGAGGCAGAACCATAGATTGCCAGTTTTTCTTCTCGAAACGACTTCGCCGGAGAAGAACCTTATGGCCTCGTAAACTCTCTGGATCTCGCCCCTCTTCATTAGCTCGGGAAGCTTTTCGATGTATTCAAGCCAGTACTGTGCATTAATTCCGTTAAAATCATTTTGCTGGATCTCTCTCCTCAACATAGACGCAATTTCCGAGATTTTTAGCAGTTCCTCAAGCCTTGCAACCTCTTCAGCGGGCATGTAGCTGTACTTCACAACCTGAAGCTTTGTCTCGATCTCTCCCAAATTAGCGACAAACTCCTTTCTTTTCGGAATTCTCAGCGAATTGGAGACTCTCTTAAGCTCCTGAATCCCCCTCTCTGCTAAAAGAATTCGGAAATCCTTCGGTTCCATTTACAGCTGCTTTCAGCGCGAGTTAAGAATTTTTTGATCAAGATTCGCAAAGGGATTTTATGCAGCGAAAAACTTTTTCCATGCAGATCGGGGTGATTGGAGCTGGCGTATGCGATGAGGAGATCTATGAGCTTGCTTTTCGTGTTGGTCAGCTTTTGGCTGAAAAGGGCTGTATCCTTATCAATGGAGGCCTTGGCGGCGTAATGGAGGCAAGTGCAAGGGGAGCGAAAAGCCGAGGCGGAATAACGGTTGGAATTCTTCCGAGAAGATGCGAGGAAGCAAATCCCTTCATCGACATAAGGATTGCAACTGACATGGGTCATGCGAGGAACATGATAATCGTTCACTCTTCGGATGCGCTGATCTCTGTTGGCGGC
>CAZZIT010000101.1:0-10456 GCA_964654365.1 uncultured archaeon | reverse complement strand
ATGTAGGCAAGTCCATGGCTCGAGGTGGCTGTAAAAACCCTCGCTCCGGCGGTTGCAGCTCCGTGGATCACAGCCATGGCCGAATGCTCTGACTCAACTCTTACGAAGCTTGCTTTCATCTCGCCTCTCGCTATCATCTCTGCAAGCCTTTCGACTATGGGAGACTGTGGAGTTATGGGATATGCCGCTATCACGTCCGGATTCGCGATTCTGACAGCTTCAGCGATCGCCTCATTGCTCGTGAGCAGCGCCCTCATTCGGGAACCATCTCTATAGCCCTCTGCCTGCACATCTCCTTGCAAATCCCACACCCCTTGCAGAATCTGTACTCGATCTCGATCTCCTCGCTTATAACCCCCTCGGGGCAGTAGTTGAAGCAGGTTTTGCATTTAGTGCATAACTCCCTGTTAACGACAGGCCTGTAATTTCTCCAAAGTCCTGTCTCTCCTGCTGTACCGAGCTTAACCCGCGAGATTATTGGTTCTAAGTCCACCGAACCACCTCGTAAGCCTCTTTAGCAGCTTCAATGCTTTTCTCAGCCTTCTCTCCAAGCTCCTTCCAGAAAGCCTCTCTCAGGTAGTGGAACTCGATTTTCAGCGCATTTGCAATCGCTCCGCTCATAGGCGCGCTGAGTATCGCCCAGCCCGCATTTACGAGCTCGTATTTTTTTGCGATTTCCGTTGCATCCAAGTAGTATGTTCTATTCGCAATTCTTCTCGGTTCGGGAGAATTTATGATCCCAAATTCGGCCTCTACTTTCACATCTATTTTCCTGTCAAATACGACTATTCCCTGTGGTTTCCTTATCGAGGACCTTCTCCTTATCGGTGCCTCCGAGATTCTCAGATAAGCATTAACTGTCGCTCCTCTCCTTTCAGGGCCAAACTGAGGTATTGCCTGGGCGTATAGTCCTTTGAGCATCGCTGCCGTTGCAATGAGCCTCGCAGAGGTGACACCGCCCTGTCCACCTCTGCAGTAGATCGTGATCTCGGTGAGCATGGCTGAAAGAACGGGATGAAATTAAAATAATTTTGTCTACTTGTCTGTTATGCTCTACTTTGCCAAACGCTAAAAGACTTCTGCAGCTTCGTAAACCACTATTCCCCTCTCGGTTATCGTGTAGGGCTTCGGCCTTCTCGAGTGCTTCACACCCCTCATCTTCACGACTTCCAATCCGAGCGTCGGCTCATCGAGCTCGCTCTTCCTTATCATCTTGAGGCATATCATTCCATCGCAAATGTATTCGAGTATTCCGTATTTTGAAGCCGTGGGCAAAAACTTGTCCGCCTCGCTCGTCACGATTGCCGTAACTCCTGCGCTTTTCAATATCCTCCTGAGAGAGGAAAGTATCTGATAGCGCTCGGCATCATTGAAAAGCGTCTCCAAAACGCTTATCGAGTCTATGAGCATTCTGCTCGCATTCAGATTTCTTATTAGCTCCGGAAGCTCGCTTTCGATTCTTTCGAAGCTCTTTTTCACGCTTAGTGCCTCTAAGCGGATCACTTGAACTTTTTCGAACTTTTCGAGATCCATTCCGACGCTTTTCGCATTCCTCACTATACTCTCCTCATCCTCGTCAAAGCTTAGAATTATGCAACTTTCCCCTCTTTTCAGACCCTCGTAAACGAAGTGAAGTCCAAGTGTGGTCTTTCCAGTGCCGTAGCTTCCGATCACCGCCACTACATAGCCTTTTGGAATTCCTCCGCCCAAAATTGCGTCCAAGCCATCTATGCCAGTGGAAAGCCTCATAAAACCCTCATGATTCGCGAGATAGTAAAGCCTTGCGCCGGGTCTATTTTCGTGCTGTACTTCGAAACCCTCTCCTTTTCGAGGATCGGCATTATTCCGAGCATCTTTCTGAAGTACATCCATCTCGTGATCGCATCTCTCTCGGCAATCCACTCGAAAACGATGACCCCGTCAGCGGTTTCAAAAAGCTCTTCTTCGAGCCCCTTTTCGAGAACGTTGGAGGTGAGCAGCGCCAGAAGGAGTATGTTCCTTTTTATGCAAACAGCCTTGAAGCCCTTCAGTAGGTCTATGAGCGACTCCCAGCCGAGCCTTTTCGAGACCCTTGCGAGATCCGTGATGGAGTCCAGAACTATGATTCCCTTCACCCCGTCAAAAACCTCAACAAGTTTTGAGAGGACGTTCTTCTCGTCTTTAAGGACACCCAAAACGCTCTTCTCTGAAATCCACTTCATCGGAATTATTGAGTCCCTGAAATAGTACTCTGCAAGGCTTATGATATTTATGTTTGCCTCCTTCTTCATCTCGGGAAAGGAAAGCCTGATCTCCCTCTGGACTTCTTCAGCCGTCTTTGCAATCGCTAAGTAGTTCAGCTCGCATCTGTTTGCATTGTTGAAGAGCATTGTAAGGGCGAATTCCCTTGCACCAGCTCCGCTGTTCTCATAGAGTATTACCAGACCATCGTGAAATCCGCCGATCTGCTTGTCCAAGAACTCCAGGCCAGTGGGAATCATGCCTCGATCACTTCGTCGCACATGAGGGAGATCTGCGAGTAGTAAGTCTCATCCATTTCCTTTTCAAGCGTGAAGATCGTGCCCACAAAGCCTCGAAGCCTGATCTTACCAGTTATGTGCCTTAGGAACTTTATCAGTGTTTCGAATGATTTGTAAAGAGATATGGTCGAAAGAGAGTCAATGTATATGAAACGGTTTTCCGATGTTATGAGGTCCATGGCCCTCTCGATCGTGACCTGAAGCTGAACGGGATCTGGAGAGCTCAGATAGAAGCATCTTTCCTCGTCGAGCACTTCACCGCCAACCTGCATCGTTATGCTGTCGATGAAGTACATCTTTCTTAAATCGATGTTCTCCTTTGCGAGCATCCTCTTCAGGCTGAAGTATGGCTTGTTCAGCGTTACATAGACGCCATCTGCAAAGCTCGAAAAGAACTTCACAATCTCAAGGCTAACTCTGACGTAGTTCTTTGCATCCACCTTCACAAGTATTATCTCCGCTCCATGGTCTATCGCATCCTTAATCTTCTCTGTGAGACTTGAACTTGTAGTCATAGTCCTTTCTCACGAACCACCCGTCCTTTATAACGATTCCGTCATTCGTTATCTCGTAAGGGAACCATTCGAGCGGGTGAGGAGTTCGGTATTTCTTCAGGATCCTCATCGCTCTTGCATAGCCTTCTGGAATCCTCAGGATATCCATGAACAAAACTGTCTCGACGAAATTCTTCGTCTCGCTCCATTCACCGCTCATCGGAGCCTCCTCAACCCAGAGCGCAGTAACTTGGTATTTGTACGCGAGATCCGCCATATACCTTATTGCCCTTCTGTAGAGCACTGGATCCGCGAGCGTTTTGTCCAGGTCAGTGCATGAATCAAAGACTACCCTGTCGATTTGCTCTGCCGGAATGCCGTAAGTAGCATCCAATCCTTCTTTAACCTTCTCCTTTGTCATCGGGAGCAGATACTTGGGCTCAACCCTTATGAAGCGCCAGTGGATCTTGTCGTAAACGTCCTTCATGAAGCTGAAGCGAGACAGGTAATCCCTGCAGTTGTACTTGTTCATCGTAGTTGAGATGTAGATTACCGTCTCGCCATTTCTCACTCCCTCTGCAGCCCAATGAGAAGCTAAGATCGTCTTACCTATTCCGCTTCTCCCAATTATCAAACTTATAGAATTCCTATCCAAGCCGCCGCCAAGATACTCATCAAGCTTTGGAATTCCAAATCTCGCGTAGTCCATGATAGATGTAGAATTATTAGATTTAAATTTAACTCGCAAAAGTGAAAGAAGCTTATAAATAGCGAAAGCCTATGAAAGCTATGCCTGCGGTTGTTGATAAGCTCAAGTGCGATGGATGCGGGAATTGCGTAGATGAGTGCCCAGTTGGAGCGATAGAGCTTAACGACTACGCACACGTGGATGAGGACATCTGCACAGAATGCGGAAGCTGTGTTGATGTCTGCCCAAACGAGGCGATCAGTCTTGAGTAGCGCAATTGGGTTTGGGGCTTTAAATCTGGATAAAATCTACAGAGTTGACAAGATTCCAGGAAAAGACGAAGAGGGCTTTGTTCGGGACCTGCAGATGTCCCCAGGAGGCAGTGCGGCAAACACGATCGTGGGGCTTTCGAGATTGGGTATTGAGAGTGCTTACATAGGTAAAGTCGGCGACGATTCCGAGGGACAGATCCTTCTCGAGGATCTCAGAAAAGAAGGAGTTGAAACGAAAGCAGTTATCAGTGCAAAAGGAAGAAGCGGAACGGCGATGGTATTCGTCGATGACAGCGGGAATAGGGCGATTCTCGTGGATCCAGGGGTGAACGACACGATTAAATATGAGGAAATCGATATAGGTTTCGTTAAGAAGTTCGAGCTAATTCACCTCACCTCCTTCATCTGCAAGAACGGTCTTGAATCTCTCAACTCGCAGAAGAAGATCGTGGAGGAGTTTGAATTGGTTAGCTTCGATCCGGGAATGCCCTATGCCGAGAGAGGACTAAGAGACATGCTTCCGATAATGAAAAGAACGACCATTTTCCTCCCGAACAGGTTTGAGATCGAGAAGATGCTTGGAACGGATTTCAGAAATGCAGCTGAAAAATGCTTGGAACTCGGAGTCGAGATCGTGGTTGTTAAGCTCGGAGCAGAGGGTTGCTGGATAAAAACAGCCGAGAAGGAGATTACGGTAAGGCCTTTCATAGTTGATGTCGTCGACACGACGGGAGCTGGGGATGCTTTCAATGCCGGATTCCTTTATGGATACCTAAAGGGGAGAGATTTGGAATATTGCGGAAAAATCGGGAATTACGTCGCCTCGCTCTGCATTCAGCACGTTGGAGCAAGGACCGGGCTGCCGCATTCGTTACCCGAAAGACTCTAAGAAAGATTTTTAACTCCTCCTATTCATTTCTACTATGCGCCTTACTATCATTTTTGGGGTTCTGTTTGCCACTCTAATCGCGGAAGCTTCCGCACTGACGATAAGCTATCAGATAACGCCTGAGATCGTTCTTCCCAACGGCTATGCGGACTGCGTCATTACGATTAAGAATAGCGGAGCTAATCCGATTGAGATAAGCTCGATCTCCTTTTACTCTAAGAGAATCCAGGTAGAGCCGTCGAGCTTTCAGAACGTGGGGAACCTGTCTCCTGGGGGAGTTTTTACGGTAAAGGTTTCAATGAAATCTCCAGATGTGGGAAGACAGAACGCATACATGGTCGTCTCCACAAGCGAGGGTTCATTCACGCAGACCATTGAGCTGGTGGTTGACGACAGGTTTCCCGAAATATCCCTCTCTTCTCCCTTGTACAGCGGAGAGGTGAACTACGCTAAACTGCTCATCTCCTCCCCCGTGCCTCTCAGAAATGTCAGGATAGATGCATTGTTCAACGCCTCTCCAAAAACCTTCTTCCTCGGAAATCTCGATGGAGCAGCAGAGTTTCAGTTCAGAGTGGGTGAAGAAGAACACCTGAAGTTCATGGTTTCATTTTACAACGGAAGGAGCTATCATGAAATTGAAAAGGAGGTAAAGGTCAACTACCTGCCATCGAAGGGAATTTCGGTCAATTTGCTGACCTCGAAGGACGTTCTATACATCGGCGAGGCCATGAATCTCTCGGTCGAAATTGCAAATCTGAGAAGCGACGAGATCTACAGCTTGGCTGTGCAGCTATCGGGTAATGGAAAGTTTTCGCAGAGCACTGCGAAGGTAGAAAAACTCTTGGCTGGAGATAAAAAGATCTTGAATTTCATTTTCAGTCCGAGAGAGAGCGGAGTTGCCGAGATCGTCGCAAGGATCACCTACAAGGACTTTTTTGGAGAAGTGCATGAGAAGCTTGAGAAGCTGAGCCTTAGTGTTTTGGATTCCCACGCGCTTCAGATCGTTAACCTGCAGAAAACTCCGGTTTTCGGGAAGACTAAGATTTCGGGTGAAGTTATAAATTACGGCCACAGAAGCGCCATCAACGCTAAGGTATCTGCATTTTGCGACGAGGAGAGAGCAGATTACTACATAGGAGAGATCGACGCGAACGACTACGAAACCTTCGACCTCGAAACTTCCTGTGCAGAGGCAACAGTGATGCTTACATGGTGGAACGAGGCAGGAGATAGCTTTTCAATTTCAGAAATGGTGAAAGCGGAGAAAGTTGAGAGAAAGGAATCGAGTCCCTTGCCGATGTATGTTGCTGCAATTGCCTCGATCTTGATCGTTTCCTTCGTAATCTACGTTGTCCGTAGGGCTCGAAGAAAGTGATCGGATGTATTTCGAGCTCGCAAAGAGG
Source organism: uncultured archaeon (assembly GCA_964654365.1). Classification (GTDB taxonomy): domain Archaea; phylum Halobacteriota; class Archaeoglobi; order Archaeoglobales; family Archaeoglobaceae; genus WYZ-LMO2. Next base: position 4,191 of record CAZZIT010000101.1, on the reverse strand, counting down.
AATCTGAAGAGGGCAAAAATAAGGAGCGTTCTCGCCGTAGTCGGAATTCTAATTGGAGTGATGGCAATCTCGGCGATAGGTATTTTTGGCGAGAGCCTGAAGTCGGCCGTCTTGGAGAACTTCAAGGATGTTGCGAACGAGCTCATTGTGAGCCCGAACTATCAGAAGGGCTACAGATATCTTGAGGAGAAGGACATCGCCAGGATAAAGAAGATCTCCGGCGTCGAAAGAGCAATCGCGGTTAAATCGGATTACCTTCTCGTTGAACTAAAAGATAAGCGAACCTACGCCACGGTTTACGGTTTGGCCGAGGGAGACGTGAAGGAGATGTTTAGGGTTGAGAAGGGAACTATAAACTTAGATAGGGGCTGCGTGGTCGGAAATTCATTTGCAAGACTTTACGAGCTAAAAACGGGTTCAAGGATCAGTATAAACGGACTTGAATTCAAAATCGTCGGAATCCTTGAAGATACCGGAATGCGCTACGATCTGAATCCAAATTTCGCTGTGATCGTTTCCTACGAGGACTTTGAAAGGCTTTCCAGCGCGGGTTACTCGAGTTTGATCGTAAAGGTTAAGAAGCTCGAAGAAGTCGGCAGAGTGAAGAAGGAGATAGAGGAGAAGGTGAACGCCAAAGAAGAAAAGGTTTCGGTCTTCGAGATGAAAATGATACTGGAACTGATATCTCAGGCTTTCAGCCAGATAAATCTTTTCCTGATGGCAATAGCGAGCATTTCTTTGCTCGTCGCGGGTGTGAGCATCCTGAACATAATGCTGATGTCGACGATCGAGAGAACCAAGGAGATCGGGATCATGAGGGCCATCGGAGCTCAGAGGACAACAGTTCTCAGAATTTTCCTGGTGGAAGCACTCATTCTCGGGCTCTTAGGGAGCTCTGCAGGTTCCATTCTGAGCGTTGCTGCTGGCGCTGGAATTAACTACCTCATAATCGGTGAAACGAAGTACGTTTTCCAGCTTTCAACCGTAGGATACATTTTTCTGGGATTCTCGGTTGGCATTCTAACCTCGATCCTGAGCGGCCTCTATCCTGCATGGAAGGCGAGCAGGCTCGAGCCTATTGAGGCTCTGAGGTTTGAGTAGTCCTCAGCCTGATGACGAAAGTGGCTCCTTTCGGCTTTGTGTCCTCAACCCAAACCTTTCCCCCATACCTCTCAACGATCTTCTTTACGATGTAAAGCCCCAACCCCAATCCAGCAGTTTCGCCGTATCGAAAGGCCTTTTCGAAAAGCCTCTTCTTAACATCCTCAGGAATTCCAGTGCCGTAGTCAATAACTCGAATCTCAGCCTCGCCCGCGACCTCGCTCAGAACGATCTCGATCCGATCCGTTCCACTGTGGCGAACGGCATTTTCGATGAGATTCTCGAGCACGAGCGACAAAGAATCGTCTGCCATTGCCACGCAGGAACCCTTTACGATGATCGGGATTTCGTAGTTTGCCCTGAGTTCTTCGACAACTCTTTTTACGTTAACGGGTCTTATTTCTACCTTATCAGCGCTTATGACGCTGTCAAGAGAACCTATCTTCTCCACGTATTCTGCGCACTCCTTCACGTTCTCAATTGCCTTCTGCAGAAATCTCGAGTCGTTCGTGATCTCGTAGCTCTCAACGTAGCCCGATATTATCTGGAGCTTTTTGAGCACGTCGTATCTTAAAGCCTGATTCATCAGTCTGAAAGCCTCCTTTAGCTCGTTTATCCTGTCAAGTAGAGTTTCGTAGTTTTTAACCCTCTCCTCAAGCTCACTCAGGCTGGGTATCTTGACCTTTCTGCGATGGATCTCGTAAAGGCAGAAAAGGAACGTTGAAAGAGAAAGGTTGTAAAGAGCGGCTGGAATCGTGTAAAGGTAACTCACGTCGTAGTTGCTCAGGCTCATCAATATTTTGGCTGGGAACTGAAGTAGAAAGGCAACTGAGACCATTAGCCAGTAGATGTAGTTTTCAGCCTTCGCGTATATTGCGAGAAGGCTGAGGAAAATAAAAACCACGGCCAGGTCGAGGAGCAAAAGCCAAAGCATCGCATCGGGCTTTGAGTATACCATAATTGTTATTAAAACCGCAGAGGAAACGAGCACGGGAATCGCGAGTCTTTTTGGTGTGAGAAATTTAAATTCAACAGCCAGCTTTCTGATTCCATATGCGAGGATTGAGAAATAAGAGAACACCGCAGCGACAAAAACTTCCAGAGTTAGCGCGAAATGGCGATTGAGCAGCATGTTTGTGGTAAGGCTCAGGTAGAGGAACTGGAAGGCGAGAGTAAGCGAGAGGTATTTCATGAAGGTCTTTGCTTCCCCATCGGAGGTTCTGTGAATGAGAAGGGCTAAGAGTAATGACAGGACTGCCACTGAAAGGGAGTAAAAGCTTGTGAAAAGCTCGGCGATTGTGCCTCCAAGAGCCGAGGGGACAACTGAACATAGCACGAGGAGGGAGGCAAGGTAAATCCGTCTGTCCATGATTATCACTGATTTTTGGGTTTTAAAAATTTACCGCAAAGTTTTATCTAATTTCATCCTGTGATATTCGCATGTTCGAGGTCGCGATAGTAGGAGGGGGTCCCGCCGGGCTCACGGCGGCTATATACAGTGCAAGGTACGGGCTGAGGACTGTATTCTTCGAAACCTTCGATCCTGTTTCGCAGCTCTCCTTAGCTGGAAAGGTTGAAAACTATCCTGGATTTGAAGGAAAGGGTATCGATCTGCTGGATAGAATGAAGCAGCAGGCATTGAAAGCTGGATCTGAAGGAAAAATGGAGAAGATCGAGAAGGTCCTTAGAAAAGGAGATAATTTCCTTCTTCTCGGGGAAAACGAATACGAGGCTAAGGCTGTCATCATCGCAACTGGCGGAAAGCACCGCGAAGCTAACGTAGAGGGCGAAAAGGATTTCATCGGGAGGGGAGTTAGCTACTGTGCAACGTGCGATGGAAACTTCTTCAGGGGAAAAAAGGTTATCGTTTATGGCAGTGGAAAGGAAGCTTTAAGCGACGCAATTTACCTTCACGACATAGGTTGCAAGGTTATGCTTCTTTCGAGAGCGCCATTAAGGGCAGAAAGGGTCATGATCGAGGAAGCTTTGAAGAGAGGTATTGAAATCATTTCAAACGCAACTCTCAGGAGAATTGAAGGCAGCGGAAAGGTAGAAAGGGCTGCAGTGTTCTTCAGAGGTAAGAATGAGGAGGCAATCTTGGAAACCGACGGGATCTTCATTGCCGTTGGCATGAGGCCCGCAACAGATCTCGTAGCAGAACTGGGCGTCGAGAGAGACTCCCTAGGATACATTAAGGTGGACAGGGAGCAGAGGACGAACGTAAAGGGGGTTTTCGCCGCCGGAGATTGCTGCAACAATCCGCTTAAGCAGGTCGTGACAGCATGCGGAGATGGAGCGATCGCGGCTCATTCAGCCTACAGATATCTTCGAGAGCAAATCTGAAAGCTTAAGCCTTTTTTCAACCTCAAAAGCCAGAAAGTCGAAGTTGTCTCTTGGTTCGAGCTTTAATCCCAAGTAATCTCCAAGAGCTTTCATCATGTTCTCGTTCCAGAAGAGTCCGTGAAGATAAGTACCCCAGCACATCCCGTCCTCGCTCTGACAGCCATCATCCTCGAAAACGGGCCTATTTGAGGTCGTTACCCCTTTGTGGATTTCGTAACCCCAGACAGTCTCGCCCCTTATTTTTCTTAGGATCTCTGCATCGCCTGTGACCCTTTTTCTAACCTGAACCGTCTTCTTTTTATACTGCTCGAACCTCGTTTCAGCTTCAAGCAAACCGAGCCCTTTAACTCTGAGCATTCCATGTTCTACTCCGCAGTCGATCAGCTCCCTTCCCATCATCTGATAACCTCCGCAGATTCCTATTATCGGCTTCTCTCCTGCTATCCTTTTGATATAATCGAAGAGCGGCGAATTCTTCAAGGCCCTTAGGTCGGCGATCGTGTCCTTGCTTCCGGGTATTATCAGCACATCACAATCACCCCAATCCTTTAAATCAAGGAATCTTGCGATCCCCCTCAGGGGCTCGAAATCAGTGAAATTCGAAATCCTTGGAAGGCGAACGATCCCTACGAGCCCAGAGCCATTCCATTCTTCGATGTTCAGCGAGTCCTCTGAAGGGAATTCTGAGTCAAGGAAGGGAATTATTCCGAGAACTGGTACCTTGCATAATGCTTCGAGCTTTCTTAT